>CALCRU010000056.1 GCA_937894335.1 uncultured Treponema sp.
TTTTTGAGAAAACGCCTTTTTCAAGAAAACGGCTTGTTAATCAGCGTTTCCTTAGATTATACCAATCCCTGAGCGACCATAGCTTTGGCTACTTTGACGAAGCCAGCGATGTTAGCACCTGCTACATAGTCACCTTCGGTTGCGTACTTCTTTGCAGTGTTGTAAGCATTGTCGTGGATGTTTGTCATAATCTGCTTGAGTTTTGCATCAACTTCTTCGAAAGACCATGACAGGCGTTCTGAGTTCTGGCTCATTTCAAGACCAGAAACTGCTACACCACCAGCGTTAGATGCTTTTCCAGGAGCAAAGATAACCTTGTTCTTCTGGAAGTATTCAATTGCTTCTGCACGAGTAGGCATGTTTGCGCCTTCTGCAACAAGGCGAACTTTATTTGCAACCATCTTCTTTGCATCCTCAAGATAGATTTCGTCCTGAGTTGCGCAGGGGAATGCAAGGTCAGCCTTAACACCCCATGGCTTCTGTCCCTTGAAGAACTTTGCCTTGGGATACTTCTTCACATAAACATCAATCTTTTCGTGCTTAGCGCGGAACTTCTTGACATACTCAAGTTTCTTCTGGTCAATTCCTTCTTCATCAAGAATGTATCCAGTAGAGTCAGAAAGTGTAATTACCTTTCCGCCCAACTGAATGAGTTTTTCTGTTGCAAACTGAGCAACATTTCCGTCACCAGAAACAATGCAGGTCTTTCCCTTGAAGTCTTCGCCAATTTTTGCAAGCATGCATTCGGTAAAGTAAATGAGTCCGTAACCAGTAGCTTCGGGGCGTGCAAGTGAACCACCAAATTCAAGTCCCTTTCCTGTAAGAACACCAGTGTATTCGTTGCGCAGTCTCTTGTACTGTCCGAACATGTATGCAACTTCGCGTCCACCAACCCCCTTGTCTCCAGCAGGAACATCTGTGTCAGGACCAATGTGGCGGTAAAGTTCTGTCATAAATGACTGGCAGAAACGCATAACTTCAGCATCAGATTTTCCGTGGGCATCAAAGTCTGAACCACCTTTTCCGCCTCCCATAGGAAGTGTTGTAAGGCTGTTTTTAAGAACCTGTTCAAATCCAAGGAATTTAAGAACATCAAGACCTACTTCAGGACTAAAGCGAAGTCCTCCCTTGTAAGGTCCGATTGCACTTGAGAACTGTACGCGGAATCCGCGGTTAACATGTGGCTTTCCCTTATCATCTGTCCAAGGAACACGGAACATAATGATGCGCTCTGGTTCAACAAGGCGCTCAAGAACTGCATTCTTTTCAAGTTCTGGCATTTTGTCTACAACAGGAGAAATTGTCTCAAGAACGAGACCTACAGCCTGAAGAAAATGTCCCTGGTCTGCATAGCGGGCGCTTACATCGTCCCAAACACGCTTGCAGTACGCATTCTTAATTTTATAATCCATAAGTGACCCCTTCTCGCTCACGGGCGAGTATGAGCAGTCTATCGCATTTTTTTTACTTTGAAAAGTATTTTTTGCATAATTATGCAAATTTTATCATTTTTTTTGAATAAATCTATCATTCTTTAAGGTTTTTTATAGATTGACAATACGGCACAGAGGATTTAAAATATAGACATTATTCTATACAGAGGATTTTGTATGAAGGGTATTCCATTACGGCAGGTCATTGCACCGTTTTTGAAGGAACTTACAACTGCATCTCATGCCGCAGACAAAATTGACAGCACAAATGTATATCAGGAAGCGAATCCAGTAACCAAAATGTATATGGACAAGGTTGTGTCAGAGTACACGCTTCCCCAGAGCCATCTTGAAGGTCGCGAAAACTTTATAGACTTTTACGAACAGGTTAAGGCAGGAAAGCACGGACTCATACTGATGGAGCACTACAGCAACACTGATCTGCCCTCACTGTTTTATCAGTTGGAAAAAGACGGAGATCCTCGTCTTGCAGAACTTTCAAAGCACATTGTTGCCATAGCAGGAATGAAACTTAACGAGGCCGACCCCACCGTAAAGGCGTTTGCAGAAGGATTTACCCGTGTAGTAATCTATCCTACAAGAAGCCTCGATGCAAAAGAAGAAAATGCAGCAAACGAAGAAGAAAAAAAGACTGAAGAGCAGCGCGCAAGAAAAATAAACATGGCGGCAATGCGTGCAATGGACGAATGCAAGAAGCGCGGAGATATAATTCTTGTGTTTCCCTCAGGAACCCGTTACCGCCCTGGAAAGCCCGAAACAAAAAAAGGCCTAAGAGAAATAGATAGTTACCTTCGCCTCTTTGACATAGTAATTTTGGTAAGCATAAATGGATGTTGCCTTACCATTCAAGACGAAGACATGCTGAACGATTTGATTGCACCTGTAAATCAGATTATGGCGGCCAGTCCAGTAATTGAATGTAAGCCTTTCCGCAAAAACTTTATGGACGCTCTGCCACAGGACGAAAGCGACCCCAAGCAGAAAATGATAGACCATGTAATGGAACTACTTGAGGAACAGCACAACAAGTACGAATCTTACCGTGCCTAAGGAAAAGTCTCCTCTAAACAAAACCCTAACCCTCTCTGCGGAAGAAGAAAATTTCTTTTTTTCTCAATGCATTGATTTTTCTTCTTGCAAAGAGATTCCTCCCCTTACCGTGGAAGACATAGAAGACAAGACCTTGTGCGGAGACAGCTTTTTGGCACTTGCTTCTCTTCCAAAAAATTTTTCACGACTTGCCATAGTAGACCCTCCCTATAACATAGAAAAAAACTATGACGGATCAGTCTTTAAAAGCATGAGTGAAGCAGAATACGAAGACTACACAGAAAAATATCTTTCGCTGATTTTGCCGGCTCTTACCACAGACGCAAGCATTTACATCTGTTGTGACTGGAAAAGTAGCATATCAATTTCCAAAGTCCTCTGCAAATTCAAGGAGCGTAAGCTTTTAAAAATCAGAAACAGAATAACCTGGCAAAGAGAAAAAGGGCGGGGTGCAAAAGAAAACTGGAAGAACGGCATGGAAGACATATGGTTCTGCACAAGGGGAAATGATTATGTCTTTAATCTTGATGCAGTAAAAATTAGGCGCAGGGTGATTGCCCCCTACAGAGAAAACGGGAATCCTAAAGATTGGACGGAAAGCAAAAGCGGAAAATTTAGAGACACCTGTCCTTCAAATTTTTGGGATGACATTTCCATTCCTTTCTGGAGCATGGCCGAAAACACTGAGCATCCGACACAAAAACCAGAAAAACTTATTGCAAAGTTAATTCTTGCTTCAAGTTGTCCGGGGGATGTAATTCTTGATCCCTTTGCCGGAAGTGGCACAAGTCAGGTAACGGCAAAAAAACTGGGCAGGCATTTTGTGGGAATAGAAAAAAGCAGGACTTACTGTGCATGGGCGCAAAAAAGACTGCAGGATGCCCAGTCAGACAGAAAAATTCAGGGCTATGCAGACGGTGTGTTCTGGGAGCGAAACTCTGGCTGCTCTTCTTAATTCTGCATAAGGTCGGCGGCTTCTTCGCTTCAAATCTTAGATGGCTTCTGCAGGATTAGTTTTTTTGGGACATAAAAAAAAGAGAATGCATTTACTTCTGCATTCTCAAAAAATAATGGGCCATCTAAGATTTGAACTTAGGACCAAAGGATTATGAGTCCTCTGCTCTAACCGCTGAGCTAATGGCCCGAATCTGATGACAGATATACTATCACAAAATCGTGGCCTTAGTCAATCGCGAAAAGTTTCACACAGACATTACGGCTTTTGCAAGCTGGTCTGCGCAAGATGTGGGGCGGCGGCCGCAAAGGTTTCCTGCTAGTTTTGCGTGAATGTCTTCAGCCTTCATTCCTTCTAGCAGTTTAGAAATTGCCTTTAGGTTGCCGTTACATCCGCCCGTAAACGAAATGTTAGTAACAACTCCGTTTTCATCCTTGTCAAACTTAATCTCTGTTGAACAAGTGTTTTCTGTCTTGTAAGTGTGTGTCATGTCATGCCTCCAAAGCCTTAGCTACATACTCATCTATTTTTTCCGGGGTATCGGTTGGTGCAAACCTTTGGATTACAGAACCGTCCTTTGCTACTAAGAATTTCGTAAAGTTCCATTTGATTTTTGAGCCAAATTTTCCCTTCTGCTCACTTTTTAAATATGTGTACAAGGGAGACTCATTTTTTCCGTTTACATCGATTTTTGCAAACTGAGGAAAAGTAATGCCAAACCTTCCCGTACAAAACGAATGGATTTCCTCATCAGAACCGGGAGCCTGTCCTGCAAACTGATTGCAGGGGAAGTCAAGAATTTCAAACCCTTTATCCTTATACTTGTCGTACAGATCCTGAAGTCCGTCATACTGGGGAGTAAAACCGCATCCGGTTGCAGTGTTTACAATAAGAAGAACCTTTCCTTCATAATTTTTCAAAGAAACATCAGTTCCATCCATCGCCTTTACAGAATAATCATACAGTGCCATACAAGCCTCCTTTTTATTTACACAAATTAAATTGTATACAATCTAATAAAAATATAGCATAAGTCATTGATTTTGTCAATTAAATTGTGTACAATTTTATAAGAGGTAGAAGATGGAAGCACAAGAAAAATTCAACCCACTTGCTTTGGACAACCAAATTTGCTTTGCGCTCTATGTATGCTCAAAAGAGATAATTCGGCATTACACTCCCCTTCTGGAACCGCTGGGACTTACATATACTTCCTACATTACCCTGCTGGGACTGTGGGAAAAAGACAACATTACCATCAAGGAACTTGGCGCAAAACTTTTTCTTGACTCAGGAACACTTACCCCTCTTTTAAAGAAAATGGAAGGTCAGGGTCTAATCAAAAGAACCCGAAGCAAGGATGACGAAAGAACAGTCTTTGTAACCCTTACGGACGAAGGAAAAGCTATGCGCAAAAAGTGCATAAAAATCCCCAGAGAAATGGCCTGCAATAATTTTCTTGATTTGGAAACCGCCCAGACACTTTTAAAGTCCCTGCACACCATGATGGCCCAATTGTAGTAAACTATTCAACTTTATAGTGTATATATTTTTTAATTGATAAATCACACAACTTCTGCTATACTATATAATCACGAGGTAATCTATGTCTTCTTTGAGAAAACGCTTTATCGCTTTTTTTGGACTTTTCGTTCTTCTTTCATGTACGATAATTGCCGCAATTGCATCCGTTTCAATCTTGCGCAACGGAGAAGTAATTGCAAACAGACAGGGTACACCGGTTGTCGAAAAGGCTTCAGAACTTATTGACGGTGACGAATTCGAAGCATTCCTTAAAAACCCCAGTGAAGATGATCCCTACTACGAAGAAGTTCGTCTTGCACTTCTTGACTTGGCGGAACTTTCCGGCTGTGCATACCTTTACACAATGTCTCCCATTAACGGAACTGTATATCAGTATGTCATAGATGGAAGTTGTGACCCAAGCGATGAGGAAAACTTTTCTCCACTGGCTACCCGAGAAGATATCGAAGGATGGGGAAGCGCACCCTTTACAGTTATGGAAGTTGGTGGAGTTGCCAATTCTGGAATTGTTGAGCAGGAAGGCTGGGGCTTCCAAGCAAGTGCCTACAAGGCAATAGTTACCTCTCGTGGAACAATAGTCGGATTTATTGGCGTAGACTATGATATGACAGATTTTGTAAACGCACTTAGAGTTTCAATTCTGCAGATTGTCATTGTTGCCCTCATCTTCCTCATTCTTGGAGTCATCTTGGTAAGTCTCTTTACAAGCAAGTTGTTCGGAAGCATTGCAAGAATCTCCAACGCGCTGGAAGACATTTCACAGGACAACGCAGACCTTACCACACGCATTCCTGTACGAGGAAGGGATGAACTTTCAAAACTGTCCACAAACTGTAACATTCTTATTGAAAGGCTGGACAGGCTTATGAAGCTTCTGCAGGGTCAGGCCGGTATCTTAAAGGATTCAGGAAACTCTCTTTCTTCTACAATGAAGTCTCACATCCTTAAGGTTAAGAGCGTCGCAAACGATGTAATAGACATTGACTCTCAGATTATGAAGCAGCGCAACAACATTGAATCAATCTCTAGCGAAATACTTGCAGTTGAAGAAGAAATTAAAAATCTTGACATGCGCATTGCCCGTCAGTCCGATGCAATCCAGTCATCTTCTTCTGCAATCAATCAGATTTCCGCAAACATTCATTCAGTTGACAGCAGCATTACGGCAATCCTTGCAGAATACGACAACCTTGTAAAGGAATCAAATGCAGGACGCGCACTGGAGGACCTTGTTGCAGAACAGGTTGACCACATTGCAAAGCAGTCTGCAAACCTTAACGAAGCAAATGCGGCAATCAGTGCAATTGCAGAACAGACAAACCTTCTTGCCATGAACGCCGCAATCGAAGCAGCCCACGCTGGAGAGTTGGGTAAGGGATTTGGTGTTGTTGCAGACGAAATCCGTACTCTTGCAGAAACTTCAGCAACTCAGTCAGGCTCCATTAAGGAACTGCTTGAAGGAATTACAGAAGCAATCGACGGCATAGTTTCTTCTTCAAAGAAATCAGCAGATGCATTTGAGCGCGTAGGTTCAAAGATTTCCCAGATGGACGGCCTTATTAAGGAAGTTCAGACCGGAATGCAGGAACAGGATGCAGGAGTTGCAAACATTCTTCAGACAATGAAGACTTTGGATTCAACCACATCAGACATCAATAACGCCTCTACACACATGAAGACGGCAAGTTCAAAACTTACTTCTAGCATGAAGACCCTTAGGGAGCTGTCTGCACAGACACAGAACCATTCTTCTACAGTTTCAAACGGCATGAGCGAAATCAAGAGCATGTCGGAAGAAGCAATGCGCGCAGCAGAACGAAATGTAGACGCAACAGACAAAGTTTCAGATCTTATTACAGGCTTCAAGGCCTAAAAACTTACGGTCTGCACTAAATAAGAAGACGGTCCCGCTTAAGGCAGGGCTGTTTTTTTTGCATAGGATTACTGTTCGTATGTTCGCAGAATGTTTTCGGCGGTTGCTAGACGAGTTTGCCGCAGGTTCATGCTCTGCTTTTCTATGTAGCGCTGGGCTTGAGGTTCAGTCATTTTTAAAACCTGAATCAGTACCAACTTTGCTCTGTCTACAATGCGGATTTCTTCAATCTTCTGCTGTAGCTTTAGATTTTCGTTTTCAAGTTTCATCACCCTCTTGCGGCTCGCAGAAAGAAGTTTTACAGCCTGATAAAAAAATTCTGGGCTTAAGGGTTTGGGCAAAGTGAACACGCCAAAGTCTTCCACTACATCGCTTACATCATAGGCACGGGAACTGTCAACCATGAGGATTATTCCAGCAGTAGTTTTTTCTGAAGCCACAATGGAAAGATCGTCTCCTGCTTCATCGGGCAGGGGTGAGTCAATTAGAATAAGGTCAAAGTCCTGTTCCGTTATGGCACGCCGAGCTTCCGCTCCCGTCTGAGCAGTAACAATCCGCCCAACAGATTCAAGACGAAGCAAGTCTCCCAGTACGGCCATTACGGCACTGGTGCTGCTTACAATCAGAATGGCATCCACTTAGTCAACCTTGGCTTCCTTAAACGCCTCTATTACACGCTTGGAAAGAATGCCCTGCACAAAGGAACTCTTTAGTGCAAGACTCCATGCTTCATCGTAGTCAAGGGGAAGTGTCTTAAGTTTTCCGGTAACAGATTCAGGAGCAATCCTCAAGTCAACATCAGTGCTTTTGGGAAGAGTAAGTTTGTTCTGCATTCCCTCAAGACCCGCTTCTATAATAAGTGCCAGTGCAAGATACTGATTGCAACTTGGGTCCGGTGAGCGCAGTACAATCTGAGTCTCTTCGTTAAAGGTCGTATAAAATCTGATGAGCTGAGCATGGTTTCCCCTAGACCATGTAATGTAACGAGGTGCCTCGTGTGAGCCAAGTCGCGCATAGGATTCTGGTACGGGATTAAGAAATGCAGTTATGTCAGAAATGCGGTTAATAATTCCTGCCGCAAATGCCTGTGCATCGGGGTTGGTTTCGCCAATAAGTTTTTCGCCGTTTTTATACAGCACAAAATGAAAGTGAAGTCCGCTACCCTGTGCCGCACCAAAATTGTGGGGAATGGGATTAAAGGAAGCTTCAAGTCCATCCTGAACCGCAATGGTGGTAACTACATTTTTGAATGTTGTAAAGTTGTCCGCTGCCTTAAGGGTTGTGCTAGATTTAAAGTCAATCTGATTCTGTCCATTACCCTTTTCGTGATGGCTTGTTTCAGGTTCTATTCCCATCTGCTCCATGGTAAGAATAATGTCACGGCGAACATTTTCTCCTTTGTCGGATGGAGCAACATCGCAGTAGCCAGCATAGTCGTGGGAATGCCGCTCTCCGTCAGTCCACTTTGAAAGATAAAATTCGCAGAGAGTTCCCACATTAACTTCAACACCTAAAGATTCTGCTTTTTTAATTGTAGCCTGAAGAAGGGAACGCATGTCGCCTTCAAAAATAGAACCGTCCTTGTGCCTTATGGTGCAGTAAAGTCGTGCAACGCGTCCACGCTGAGGTCTCCAGGGCAGAACAGAAAGAGTTGTTGGATCTGGCACCAGATAAAGGTCATCGTCAGACTCTCGCAAAAATCCCAGTTCAGAACTTGCATCGAAGGGAACGCCTTCTTTAAATGCACGCTGCAAAATTGACGGCTGAATGGAAATGCTTTTTAGCGAGCCAAAAATGTCTGTAAAAAACAACTTAATGAATTTAACATCGTTTTCCTTTACATACTGAATCACTTCGTTCTGTGTGTATTCCATCTTGTTCTCCTTATTCAACCGTTACTGATTTTGCAAGATTGCGAGGCTTGTCAGGGTCTATTCCGCGAAGGACAGCACAGTAGTATGCAAACAACTGTCCCGGTACAATAGAAAGCAGGCTGGCGAAGGCGTCACTGCATTCTGGTATGTAAATAATCTCGTCGGCAACTTTTGCAAATGCAGAAGTTCTGTCCTGCGTAATTACAAGAGTGGTACATCCGCGAGTACGAACTTCTTCAATGTTGCTTGCAAGTTTTTCAAACATGGATTTGTCTGTGGCAATGGCAACAACAAGAGTGTCTTCGTCTACCAACGCAATGGGGCCGTGCTTTAATTCTCCTGCAGCAAACGCTTCGCTGTGCATGTAGCTTACTTCTTTTAGCTTAAGGGCGCATTCAAGGCTTGTGGCGCTGTCAAACTGCCGTCCAATATAGAAGACCTTCTGCTTGTTGAATACTTTGCTTACAAACTTTTGAATAGCTTTCTGATGGGAAAGAATTTCTTCTATCTTTTCGGGGATGGAAGAAAATTCACTGAGCATGAGTGAAAGCTGTTTTTCGTCTAGAAGTTCGCGCACCTTTGCACTTTGAAGGGCAAGCATATAAAGGCAAACTAACTGAGTCGTGTAGGCCTTTGTTGAAGCAACTGCAATTTCTGGACCAGCAAGAGTATAAATTACATCATCTGCTTCACGGCTTACGGTTGAACCCACGCAGTTTGTAATTGCAATCACATGAACTCCTGCTTCCTTTGCAAGCCTTAAAGCCGCAAGTGTATCGGCGGTTTCTCCACTTTGGCTTATGACAATAAACACATCATCCTTGTTAAGGATTGGATTTCTGTATCGGAATTCGCTAGCAACATCAACCACTACAGGGAGGCGTGCAAATTTTTCAAAGGCATAACGGGCAACAGTTCCAGCGTGATAGGAAGTTCCACATGCAGTAATTACTACACGCTTTGCAGTCTTCCAGTAGTCGCTCTTTTTTATTTCCTCAAACTGAATGTCTACAGGCTTTTTGTCTCCGTTAAAAACAAGATGAGGCTTTAGGGTGTCCCTAACCGCTTTGGGCTGCTCGTAAATTTCTTTAAGCATAAAGTGGGGATATCCGTTCTTCTGTGCGGCAGAAACATCCCATTCCACATGAGACTTTTCCTTTATTACCTTGTTGCCTTCATCATCAAACAAATCAACATGGTCGGAATACAGGACAGCAATCTGCTTCTGATCAAGAAAGTAAACATCTCTAGTATACTCAAGCACTGCAGAAACATCGCTTGCAATAAAATTTTCTTCTTTACCCAAACCTACAACCAGTGGACTTTCCTTTCGTGCTGCAATAATTCTGTCGGGAAAGTCTTTGCATACAACGCCAAGAGCATAGCTTCCTTCAAGACGCTGCAAAGAAGACAGAACCGCATCAAAAATGTCGGAGGACTCTTCGTAGTAGTAGTTTATAAGGTGAGCAATAACTTCCGTATCGGTCTGACTGCGGAACACAACGCCCTGCTCCTGAAGCCAAGCCTTAAGTTTTGCATAGTTTTCTATGATTCCGTTGTGGACTACCGCAATGGTTCCAGCCTCATTAAGGTGAGGATGGGCATTTACCGCACTAGGTTCTCCGTGAGTTGCCCAGCGTGTGTGTCCTATTCCAAGATTTCCTTTTACAAAAGTTCCCATCTGCGAAATAAGTTCCGCTTCTCGAGAATCGCATTCAAGTTCCGTCATGGAATCGTTTTGGCGAACAACCTGCTTTGTAACATCTTCCACAAGAAGCCTAAGGGCACCCTTAACCTTACGGACAACAATATTTTCTCCGTCAAAAACTGCAAGACCAGCACTGTCATATCCGCGGTACTCAAGTTTTTTTAATGCGTTAACCAAAACAGGTGTCGCTTCCTTACTACCAACATAACCAACTATTCCACACATAAATTTTTTCCTCCAGGAAAAATTTAGGAGCGCTAAACTCCAGAAAAATTACATCACACAACATGCTCAAGAGCATCTATAACCTCTCCATCATAAATGCCAGGCTGCCTTTTAAGTTCCGCAACAGCACTGTCCTTATCTCTTATGCGGTGATACAGACGGCGGCTGGTAAGAGAAACATAACTTTCGGCACAGTGAATGACTCGGGCAACATGGGGAATCGCCTCGCCCTTAAGTCCAGACGGATAACCAGTTCCGTTCATATTTTCATGATGCTTTGTAGCGGCATCCAAAAAGAGGGGCATACACTCCTTGGGAACAAAATCCAGATACTCCTCTGCATTTGAAACATGCTCTTTTAATTTTGCACGCTCTTCTGCAGAAAGAATTTCAACACGGAAAACATCAGCAGGAATGGAAAGAAATCCCGCATCATAAACCATGGCAGCACAGAAGTAGAGCATGGAAGTTTCACGGTCAAGTCCCAAAGCGGTGCAAACCTTAAACACAAGTTCGCTCACAGACTTGGAGTTGTTGCGTCTGTCAGTATGTTTGTCAATCAGTTCGCCCAAATCTTCACACTCAAGGGCAAGACGCTGCATGTCTTCCTGAGAAATAGACGTTGTACCTGGAAGCGCAAGAGAATTGTGTCCCGGCGGAAGTGCAGAATCTTTGGAATAGGACATGTGCTCCTGCATATCCTTTACCATCTGAATGGTCTGAGTAAACTGCTCCCGTTGCATTTTCTGCGAACGGTAATTCAGTATGGCCTGAAGGGCTAGGACAACAATCACCACAAAGAGAATTATTCCCAAAACCAGTAGGGCTATAAAAACATACTTCATCAGCTGCTGGCTGCCTTCCCCTTGAACCACAAGAGATTCAGTCAAACCACGAAGTGTAGAGGAAATATCAGTACCTGCTTCGGACAGGTTTTGGGTTAAATCTTCCATATTGTTACATCATACCAAATCCCCCTGATTGAAACAAGATGTTTTTTTGGGTAGAATGTTTCCATGACTCAACAGACAGCAGGCGAACTTTTTATACTGGCGCTTTTAACCATTGTATGTGCGCGCATTTTTTTTCTACGCAAGGTAAAGGCCGATGTCATTGCCACAGTTCCAGTACTTGCACTGATTCTTTCCGTCCTCAACATATTGGCATGGGGACTTTCCATTACAGAAGTGGCAATCTTTCTGCTTTCACTTTTTGTTACTATATGGAATATAAGGGCAATGCTCCGTCTTGCGTCCAAACTTGTAATTGACCACTACAGCGGACTCTTTATTTTCATTTCTGCAGTCAATCTGATTATAACCCTTGCACTTGCTGTAGCCATCATACTGTTCAGTCCAACGCACGCAAGCCTTAAGAAATTTTCCGTTACCAGAACAGACAGCGTGTACAGCGGAAGTTTTTCTGAAGGATTTGCAGAAAGGGAAAATCCCTTTGCAAACGCTGGAGCAAAAGTAAGTGTCTTTGAAGGAGAAAATGCCACAAACAAAAAAGTTCTTTTTGTTCCAAGCAAGTGTGCTTCAACAGACAGCTATCAGCCCATGCTGGTAAAACTTGCCCATGACGGATACACAGTTTACGCTGCAGAATTTTATGCTGATGACCTTCTCTGGTTTGAAGGCGGCTGGAAGAATTTAAGCATGACTAGAAGAACCATGTTCATCCACACAAGGCTTTACGGCAACGACCAAAGCGTATTTCTGCGCACCGAAGACTTTGCAAAGGAATATGTGGCACTTCTAGAAATTGCACATCCTTCTGCAGAAGATTTTGTAATCCTACTTGCCGACGATGACAGAGCATATGCCATGAACTACTGCGCAAGAAGTTTTCCGTCACTTGTAGACAGGGTGTTTGACATTGCCACAATAAGCGACTACGAAACAAGGGGATTCGGCCCAGTAGAGCAAACAGCACCCCTATTTGCAAGAATGAAGTTCGATAAAGAAAAAGACCCGACACTTTTCATGTCGAGTCATCTTGCCACTGTTTTTGAACTGTCAGTAAAGTAGTCTATTTCTTTGCCGCTTCGTACAGGGGATATACTTTCTGTGCAACCGAAGTAAGGTTGTTTATGCGGCTAGAGTTAGACGGATGAGTGCTTAAAATTTCTGGCGACTCCCGTGAACTTAATGCAGACATTTTCTTCCACACATTAACAGCCTCGTAAGGGTCATAACCTGCTCTGGCCATAAGTTCTGTACCATAAGTGTCGGCTTCGGTTTCCTGAGAGCGAGAATGGGGCAAAGAGAAAGTACACTGGGTAATTACATCCACAAGAACCGTTCCTCCGTCGCTAAGTCCTGCAAGTTCCGCAAGGGCAGAAACTCCAAGCTGACGAAGCACTTCCTGACTGGCTTGCTCACGACTGTGTTCCCTTAATGCGTGGGAAATTTCGTGACCAATTACTGCGGCAAGTTCTCCGTCGGTAAGGTTAAGGGCGTTAATGATTCCCGTGTAGACGACTATTTTTCCGCCGGGCATACACCATGCGTTAACAGTGTCATCAGTAATAACATTCACTTCCCAGTTCCAGTTAAGAGCGTCTGGACGGAATGCCTTTGTCTGGGCAATAAGACGGTTTGAAATTGTCCTTACACGAGCGGTTACTGCGGCATTGGTATTAAGTTTACCGGCAGCCTTTGCTTCTGCAAGAACCTGAGCATAGGAAACTTCAGCACTCTGATTAAGAGCCTCTTCAGAAACAAGCAGAAGCTGACCTCTGCTACCGCCAGCAATGCTTCCTTCCGTAGAAGAAAGGCATCCGACAAAACTAATGGCAACAAGGGCCATGCATAAAAACTTAACAAGGGTGTTTTTCATTTTCATAGTACTTTAATGTTACTTCCTTTTACATTTTTTTTCAATGCAGCAAGAATAGCATAGAACATAATTGCAAAGAGAGGATTTTTCCTTTACACTAAAGGCATGACACTTAACGAACTGGACGCATATTTTAACTCATTCCTCCACAGGGAAAATTTTTTAGCTGATCCGTCACGCAACGGAATCCAAATACAGAATTCTGCACCAGACAGCAGGCAAATAAAGAAAGTTGCATTTGCCACAGATGCATGCGTTGCAACTGCAGAAGAAGCCGCCCGTCTTGGCGCAGATGTTCTTTTTGTTCACCACGGAATTTTATGGGGAGCATGCGAGCCTCTTACACTTACCCATTACAAAAGAGTTTCCGCTTTCATAAAAAACGACATTGCCCTATATGCTTCTCACATTCCACTGGATGCAAATGAAGAAGTGGGAAACAACTACGGTCTTGCCCGCAGACTGAACCTTACAGACCTTGCCCCCTTTGGTCTTTGGCACGGAATGACTCTTGGCGTAAAGGGACGGCTACCCTCACCTCTTGCCCCAGAAGAACTTGCTGTAAAAATTTTTCCCGATGGTGAAAAGGCAAACAGAATATTTTCCTTCGGCAAAAAAAGCATAAGCAGTGTTGCAATAATTTCTGGCGCTGCCGGAGAAGATGTAGTGCAGGCATACCAAGCAGGAGTTGACGCCTACATAACAGGTGAAGTAATTCATGAGCAGTACCATCTTATTGAGGAACTAGGCATGACTGTTATTGCAGGAGGACACTATCAGACAGAAACTGTGGGGGTCCGCCTTGTTCAGCAGAAACTAATGAAAGAAAAAAACATTCCCGGAGTATTTATAGATATTCCCACTGGACTGTAAACATAAACTTGGGTATACTAAAAGCATGGCATCTAACACACAAACAAAACAGTCGCTCATGCAAAAACTTATTCCTGTTTCGCTGACACTGTTAGTCATTATTGCTGACCAAGTTACAAAGGCACTGGTTGTAAAAAACATTCCTCGACTTACATTTATGTCTGAAGTTGGCGACGGAAGCATAATTCCCCTTCTAGGTGATGCAGTTCGTCTGATTCATGTACGCAACACAGGAGCCGCATTCAGCATGGGAAGCACATTACCGCAGGCAGTACGCTCAATAATTCTTGCCGTAGTTCCCCTTGTCATAATAGCACTTGTCTTTGTGGTCTACTTTCGCAACAACGATTTTACAAAAACCCAGCGTTGGGCAATATGTGGAATTTTAGGCGGAGGATTGGGAAACCTTATTGACAGGTTCTTTCGCCCCGAAGGTGTAGTTGATTTTATTGACTGCATTTTCTTTGGTAGCATAAAGAGCGTAAACTGGCCTGAGCACGGACTTTTTTCGTGGCTGGGCATGGAAAGGTGGCCTACATTCAACATAGCAGATTCGGCAGTTGTAATCTGCGGAATACTTTTTGTAATCACATTCATGGTTCAAATCGCAAAAGAAAACAGAGGTTCAAAATGACAAAAAGACAGTACACTTTCTGGTTTACATTTGTTTCCAGCATTGCAAACATAATCATTTCGGGGCTTATAATGGCTGCCCTTATTCTTCTTTCCACGCTTCTTATGAACAAAGTCTTTCACATTCAAAACGGCTCGGCATACATGGCAGTGTGGATGGTGTGCTTTATAGCAGGAATAATTTTAGGCATGCTGATTTTTAGCAAACTCTGTGCGCTTGTAATAGACAGATGGTTCTTCGACAAACTTGACGACAGCATTTTGGGCAAGTACCTTCCTAGCCACCGCAAAGATCGGGGAGAAAGGCAGGCGGAAAAAACAAAGACCAACATGCCGTCTTCCGTTCTTCCGCCCGAAGATACATTTGGAGAATAAATCAGAGTAGAATCAATATCCGTCGCTCATGCTGCGGTTAATGTCTCTCTGGTAAAGTTCCTGATAAATCATACTTCGTGTCTTTAACTCGTCCTTAAGCTTCTGGGGGAAGGGAATGTAGCGCCAGAAAATTGCACGCACTTCCTTTTCCAATTTCTGCGTACCGTTGGACTCTTTTGTCATCCACAGAATGTAGTCGTCTATAAAGAACTGCTTTACATCGCCCTTCATTTTCTTAGAATCAATGTACTGATAGTAGTGTCCAGTAAGTCCGTCTGTCATCCAGTCGAAGGAAGCCTTTTCCTTTGCAACCTGCCAGCGCAAGTCGGCAACGGCTGTAAGACATGCAATACGCAAGTCACGGGGATACATGGGGATTACGATGCGGCCACGGCTTGTAATTCTGTTAAAGCGGTCAAAGGGTTCCCAACAGAAACCAGTGTCTCCGTATGTGGGCAGAAGCAGTGTGTATGGAACAATGCGGTTCTTAACTCCACGGTGAATGCGGATATAAGCCTCGGGGTCAATTGATTCAATCCATGCAAGTTCACGCAAAACATTTTCGCGGAAGCCAGTGCTCTTGTCAAAACAGTGGAAGAACTCGCGAGTAAAAATTGGAAACTGATTACCCTGACGGCCACAAGTCATTTTTGCCATTTGTCGCACGCTGGACATTTCGGTCATAATTTCTTCCTTGCCCACGCTTGCAGTTTCTTCCGCCATATCCATTGCCTTTGCATCAAGGCTAGACTCTATTTCTTTTGCTTCCTGAAATTCTTTTAGGTAAGTGGTAAGTTCCCTGTCGATTTTCTGCAGCTGCCTCATGCGGTTTGCAATTTCCAAAAACAGTTTTTTCTGCATTTCATCGTAAGGTCTTGTGTGGGGTTCCAGTCCGTAGAAAGGCTGATGTTCGCAAAGCTGTTCCAGACGGTCCTTTACTTCCCGTTCAACAGTTGCTCTTTCGTGTTCTTTTCCGTTTACAAGATTTTCTGAACTTTGAAGTTTGCCACTGTTCTTGCTCTTAAGCTGCTGAATGCGCTGCTGATCGGCACCAGGTCCCTTGCTACGGTTTGGCGCTACCTCGTCAGTTGCAGAAATTGTAATGCGTCCTGCTGCAATTTCCTGCATCCATTCATCCATGTAAAGAACAGGCTCACCTGTAGTATTTGTAACTATGGCGCGAGAAAAGAAGTCCTTCTGCTCAGGGCTGAACAAGGAGGGAAGAACAACTCCGTACCTCATTGCAAAACGCTTACACTGGGGAACTTTTGAACTTATCATCTTTGGGGCAAGGCTTTTTAAAAATTCCCAGTAAGCCGTAACAATTTGCTGACGGTAAACGGTTCTGTCCTTTTTGTCCGTACAGTTAAGATACTTTACAAGCAACTGGTGCAGACGCTGGGCACTGTCACCTTCACCGCCAAGAGTCGTCTTATAGTATGCAGGGTCATCAAAAACCGTGCTAGGAGTGTCTTCAAAAAATTTTTCAATCGGAGCAAATCCCGTCAGACTCAAATCAACATCAGAATAGGAACGGTTCTTGCCGGAGTCCTTAAACGAATCAGGTACATCTTTAAGCTTTGGTTCAAACCGATAGTTTGGAGAGGCATCACCAGAAGAAGGCGTCATCTCCTCCGCATTTTCCAGTAGCGCCGCAATACTTGGGTCTATATCGTTGTCAGCCATTTATAACTCCATCTCTTGTGTATTCCTTTTATTTTACCATGGAATATGCAAGTGGGCAAGTAAGAAAAAAACCTTGTCATTTGTTACGGATGCCATTCAGTTTTAAACAAAAAGTTCGCAGACTTCACTGTCTGTAAGAAAACGCCACTGTCCCGGAAGAAGAGCTGTGTCCAGAGTAAGGGAGCCAAATGCAACCCTCTTTAAAAACATTACCTCGTTGCCCAAGGCGTAAAAAATCCGCTTTACCTCGTGAAACTTTCCTTCGGTTAGGGTAAGAAGACAGACTGTGTTCAACCCTTCTCTGGTTCCGTCAGAAGAAACAAGGGTGCAATAGGGATTGTCATGGCTTACCCATTCGATTTTTGCAGGAGCAGAAACAAATGCTCTTGTTTTTCTATATTCCTTTATGAAGATTCCTTTGTTAACCTCTAGCTCATACTGAGCTTTTTCTTCATCAGTTAATTCATCACGCAGATAGACAAGATATGTTTTTGGTATGCGGAATTCAGGCGTAGTCATGCGATGAGACAACCTTCCGTCCGTAGTAAGAATTAAAAGACCTTCTGTATCTAAATCAAGTCTTCCAATTGAATGCAGCACTGGCAGAAGCGGAGGCCTCCTTATTTCTTCAGGAAAAGAATCAAACACAGAAGCATGATGTCCTGCTGTGTGAGTGCACACTCTGTCCTGAGCCTTGTTAAGCATGATGTAAAGATTGGGCGGCGTGGGAACTGTTTTTTCGTCAACGCACAGAATGTCTTTTCCGCGCACAAATGGACTGGAGGGAATCGTTACACGAACTCCGTTTACAGTAACATTTCTGCTCTGCAAAAGCCGCCTTACGCTGCGGTTTGTGGTAAATCCCTGAAGGGTAAGAACTTCATCCAATCGTTCTGCATGAGGCATGACAGTTTCTCCCTTTTACTTTTTCCGTGTACATGCTATAATGCTAGTGTAAATTGCAACAAAAATACAGAGGTAGTCGGATGAAAAAATCCAAGAAGGTTGGCATTATCGGTGCCATGTCCTGTGAAGTTGAATCTCTTGTAAAAAAATTAAAGCCGATTCAAAAAGGAAGTTCCCTTGTGCAGACGGAAGCAGGCGGACTTATTTTTACGGAAGGACTCTTGGAAGGTCTTCCTGTTGTAGTGGTAAAGAGCGGCATTGGAAAAGTAAATGCGGCACTTTGCGCCCAGCGGCTCATTCTTCAGTTTGGAGTAACACACATCATCAACACGGGAATTGCAGGCGCAATGGCTTCGGGTCTTGGCGTACTTGATGTTGTTGTTTCAAAAGATGCAGTGTATCACGACATGGATGCCACTGGATTTGGTTACAAGAAAACACAGATTCCGCAGATGAAGACAAGTGCATTCAAGGCCGACAAAAAAATGATTGATGCGGCAACCATAGCATTTGCAGAATTAAAAGAAGCGGCCGGACACCAGCTTGTTGTAGGACGCATAGCCAGCGGAGACCAGTTTATAAGCGACAGAAGTCAGAAAGACGAAATCCGCAGAAGCTGCAAACCAGCCTGTGTAGAAATGGAAGGAACTGCAATAGCCCATGCAGCCTACCTTAACAAAATTCCCTTTGCCATAATCAGATGCATGAGCGACATGGCAGATGACACTGGCGAAAAAACATATTCATTTAACGAAACAAAAGCGGCGGCATTAAGCGCAAAACTTGTCTGTGCAATGCTTCCCCTATTCTGATTCAAAGGAGCAAATTATGAGCGAAAAAAAATACAATGTAGACAGTTTTAATCTTGACCATACAAAAGTTACAGCACCCTTTGTACGCAGGGCCGCAAAAAAAGAAGGCGAAAAAGGAGACATTGTTTCCAAGTACGACATTCGCTTCTGTCAGCCCAACAAAGAATTTATGACCACTGGTGCAATCCACACTATTGAACATCTTGTTGCAGAATACATCCGCGACGAACTTCCCGGAATCGTAATTGACTTTTCTCCCATGGGATGCCGTACAGGATTTTATTTTACCGTTTGGGGAGACCACGAAGAAAGCTACATTGCGGAACACCTTTTGAATGTGCTAAAAAAAGTTGCCGTGTGGGACAAGGAAATTCCTGCCGCAACAGAAGTTGAATGCGGAAACTATCGCGACCACGATCTTGCAGGCGCAAAGGAATGGGCAAAAAAGTGGGTGGACGGAATTACTAACACCGGTTGGAACTGCTACAAATAATTCTCTTGAGCGAATATGAATCTACTTCAGAAATTTAAAGAAACGGTTTCATCCGTAGTGCCCATAATGGCCATCGTTTTAATTCTTGGACTTACGATTGCTCCCCTTGGTGCAGGAACACTGCTTAGATTTGGCATAGGCGGACTCATGTTGATTGTTGGCCTTACGATTTTTTTGCAGGGCGTAGACATAGGCATTCTTCCCATTGGCGAGCGTAGCGGTGCGGCCCTTACTGCAAAACGGAATCTTCCTCTGCTTTTGGGTGTTGCTTTTGCAATAGGCATAATGGTAACAATTGCAGAACCAGATGTTCAAGTTCTTGCTTCTCAGATTAAGGGAGTAGCACCGGGTGTAAACAAATGGGCTCTTGTGTTCATGATTGCCTTTGGCGTAGGTCTTTTTGTAATGCTAGGACTTCTTCGCACCATGCTGTCCTTAAATTTAAAGTGGGTGCTAATTATTTCATATGTCCTTCTTTTTGTACTTGCATTTTTAAGTCCAAAAGAATTTCAGGGAATTGCATTTGATGCAGGAGGAGCAACAACTGGCCCCATGACAGTTCCCTTTATTATGGCACTTGGAGTGGGAGTTGCGGCAGTTCGCTCTGCAGGAAAAAAATCAGCCTCTAACAGCGACTCCTTTGGTCTTACAGGCATTGCTTCCATCGGTCCTATTGCAGCAGTTTGTGTCTACGGAATAATTCTAAAGAGCATGAACAATTCTTCTGCGGCACAGGATATTGCCCAAACTGCGGAACATTCACTTTCGGTTCTTCCATCCTCCCTAAGTCTGAGCATTTTTGCAAAACTATTTCCAAGTGTAATAAAGGAAGTAAGTCTTGCCCTTCTTCCACTTATTGTCATGTTTGTCATATTCCAAATCTTTCTTCTTAAGATGCCTCCTGTTCAGGTGCGCCGTATGATTCGCGGTCTAGTCTTCAGTTTTATAGGGCTGGTAATTTTCCTAGTAGGCGTTAACGGAGGATTCATGCCAGCAGGAGAACAGCTGGGCCAAGTGTTAGGTGAATATGCAAATTCGGGAAGCAGGCTCTGGAGCATTCTTCTTGTTGCGGTAAGCCTTGTCTTTGGGGCGGTTGTCGTCTGTGCGGAACCTGCCGTCTGGGTTCTTACAGAACAGGTAGAAAGTGTTTCTGGCGGAACAATAAAACGCAAGGTAATGCTTGCATCCCTTTCTGTGGGAGTTGCAATTTCTGTAGGACTCAGCATGATACGCATTTTGTGCAAGTTTAGCCTGTGGTACATTCTTGTTCCTGGATACGCACTCGCACTGATTCTTACATTTTTCTGTCCGCCACTTTTTACAGGCATTGCGTTTGACTCAGGCGGAGTAGCAAGCGGTCCCATGACAAGCACATTTATTCTTTCCTTTATGCTAGGAGTAGCCTCCACTTGCGGAGGAAATTCTGCCACAGACGCATTCGGAGTAATCGCACTAGTTGCAATGACACCACTTATTGCAATTCAGATTTTGGGAATCATATTTAAAATTAAAAGTTCGGAGGCGAAGAAATGACATACTCTTTGCTTGTTGGAATAGTCCTTCACGACAAGGGTGAAGTAATAACCAAAGCCGCAGTTGAAGCAGGAAGTTTTGGCGGAACCGTTCTAATGGGACGGGGACTAAGCTCAAGCAGATTTGCGGCAGCACTGGGAATAGAGTCTTCAAAAGATGTAGTCTACATCCTAACCGATGACGAAAAGAAGCAGACAATTTTTAATGCGATTGTTTCTGCAACACAAAACGAAAAGCAGCACTTTGGATGCCTGTTCTGCGTAGATGCAGGATTCATGATTAAGACAGGAACAATTTCAGGAGGAGATTCAGACATGGAACAGAACAGAGGACATGAACTTATAACAGTAATTGTAAACAGGGGTTACGCTGATGATGCAATGGCGGCGGCCCGTAAGGCAGGTGCAAGCGGAGGAACTGCAATCAATGCAAGGGGAACCGCTAGAGAAGACGATGCAAAGTTTTTCGGCATGCACATTGTTCCAGAAAAAGAACTACTTCTCATCGTTGTAGAAAAAGAAAAAAAGCAGGAAGTTCTTGAAGCCATACGCACACTAGACTGTCTTTCTGAACCTGGAAGCGGAATCGCATACAGTTCTCCTGTTTCAGACTTTACTCTGCTGGGAAAGAAAAATTAAAAATGCCCCACTCTAAATTTAATGCGGAATCTTTTTTACAGAATTTCCACATGCAAAAAAAAGAGGCAGCGGTAAGCGTTTACGAAACAATAGACAGCACTAACACAGAAGCCCTAAGACGGCTTACTGCCTGCACCTCCTACGAACAGATAAAAAAACACGACAGAGAAATTTTTGTTGCCGCAATGCAGACAAAAGGACGCGGCAGGACAGGACGAACATTTTATTCACCAGACAGCACTGGCATTTACTTTTCTTTCATAACAGTTTCTAGCGAAAGACAAAGTAGACAGGAACTTCTTACAGTGCGTTCGGCAGTTGGAGTGTGCAGGGCAATAGACAAATGTTTTGGTACCGACTGCAAGATAAAATGGGTAAACGACATCTATCTAAACAGCAGGAAAGTATGCGGAATTCTTGCAGAAGGATTTTCACTTCCTGATGCGGAATGCATTCAGGCTACAGTTGTAGGAATCGGAATAAACATAAGCATGGATTCTTCCTACGCAAAAGAAAACAATCTTTCAAATGCAGGAGGAATTGTAGACGCAGCAGATAGAGACATGCGCCTTACCTTGGCCGCAAAATGTATAGAAGAAATTTTTTGCATATTGGATTCTGATGAAAATGTAATGGATGAATACAAAAGCCGCTCAATGCTAATGGGCAAAGCTGTAACAGTTTCACCCATAGCATCAGCATATGCAGCAGGTTGCACCCCGCAAAGTTACGAGGCAGTGGCAGTCCGCATAGAAGATGACGCCTCCCTTACAGTGCGCCTTCCTAACGGCCGCCTTAAAAGCCTAAGCTCTGGCGAAGTTACCCTCCACAACACTTTACTTTTTTAGCAAAGCGGCAAATGGATTGTAGTACAGGACGAAAGTCTCTTCGAGCCTTTCGTCTGCGAGATTTTGCCTTGCAAAATCTCGTGCTACTTTTTCAGCAAAGTGGCAAATGGGTTGTAGTACATTCCGTCGTCACTGCCTAAGGGCTTGCGGTCAGCGGAAACAGTGGCTACTTTGGGAGAAGCACTACCCTTTCGCACAACCACAACTTTTTTCTTACCGCTGGTGCCAGAAGCAGAAGTCGATGCCCCTGTAGAACTTCCCAGTCTAGAAGATGCATCGCTTTTAAGAGAAAGACTAATGCGCCTACGGTCAGTATCAAGGGCAATAATTGTAAATTCCTTTACATCTCCAACTTTAATTACATCCATGGGGTCAGAAACAAAACTGTCGCTTAACTCGCTTATGTGAATCAAACCAGTTTCATGCAGACCTATGTCAACGAATGCACCAAAGTCAACTACATTGCGGATTTTTCCAGTAACCTTCATTCCAACTTTTAGGTCTTCAAAAGCAACCACACCCTTCTGCATTATTGGAGCAGGATATCCGTCACGGGGGTCTCGGTTGGGCTTTGCAAGTTCGTCAACAATATCATTGATTGTAGTTTCACCCACATTGTATTTTTCTTCCAACTGTTTTTTTAAGTCGGCAGAAATTTTTTCATTCTTCTGAACCAGAGGAAGGACTTCACTTGCAACGGCATAGTTTTCAGGATGAACCCAAGTGTTGTCCAAAGGATTTTCACTTTCGGGAATCTTCAAAAATCCTGCACACTGTTCGTAAGCCTTAGGTCCAAGTCCAGAAACTTTCTTAAGATCTTCACGGCTTGTAATTTTTCCGTTGGCATCACGGTATGCAACAATTTTCTTTGCAAGAGATGCGTTTATTCCAGAAACATATTTTAAAAGCGAGGCGGATGCAGTGTTAAGGTTTACTCCAACCTGATTTACTACAGAACTTACAACTTCATCCAAAGTGTCCGAAAGTTTTTTCTGATTTACATCATGCTGATACAAACCTACACCGATTGCCTTGGGATCAATTTTAACAAGTTCCGCAAGAGGATCCTGAAGTCTGCGTCCCATGCTGATTGCACCGCGGATAGTCAGATCCAAATCCGGGAATTCCTCACGGGCAATGTCGCTGGCACTGTAAACGGATGCACCGCTTTCGTCAACAACAGTGTATCGCACATCAGGATAATTTTCGCTTATAACCTTGCTTACTATAGTCTGCACTTCCTGACTTCCAGTTCCGTTACCAACTGCAACAACCTGTATGTTGTATTTCTTGATTGCAAGCTTTAAGGCATTGTAACTTTCGTCGGGAGCGGCAACCTGTTTGATAAGGAAGTAGCCCAAGTATTTTCCAGTCTCGTCAAGGGCGGCACATTTTGTTCCCGTGCGGATTCCTGGGTCAACTCCAAGAACGCGGCTTCCCTTAATAGGCTGAGTCATAAGAAGGTTCTTTAGGTTTTCGCTGAACACACCAATTCCATGTGCATCGGCTTCGTCAAATTCATCGCTTCGAATTTCGCGCAGAACAGCAGGAGACAAAAGACGGACAACGCCATCTTCTATTGCAAGACCAAAATACCTGTTGCCAAGTTTGTAGTTTTTCTGAATCTGCTTTACGGCATCATCAACACTTACATCAAGTGTAACTTCAAGTGCGCCTTCCCGCTCAGCACGATTGATTGCAAGAATGCGATGAGGCTTAATCTGATTCAGCGGTTCGGAATAGTCCCAGTACATTTTGTATGTAGACATTTTTTCAGCAGTTTCTGCATCCTGACCGTCGGGAACAATTCCTTTGGTAACCATTGTACCAGTTGTAATATAAAAGTCGTGAACGGCAGAACGATTTGCACTGTCCTGACTTACACGCTCGGCAATAATATCCTGAGCACCTTTAATCGCATCTTCCGCAGTGGGAACATTAAGGGCTTCTTCCGCCGCATCAGTTTTAATAAATTCAGTTGCCTTGGATTCAACAGCTTTGTCATCAGAGTCAGCCTGCATAATAAAGTCTGCAAGTGGCTCAAGACCTTTTTCTGTGGCAACCATTCCACGGGTCTTCTTTTTCTTTTTAAAGGGAGCCCACAAGTCTTCAAGTTCGGCAAGAGTTTTTGCTCCCATTGCGGCCTTGTACAAAGTTTCGTTCAACTTGCCCTGACCAAAAATTCCCCTAACAATTTCGAGTCTGCGTTCCTCAAGATTTTTGTAAGAAGTAAACAGGTGATCACAGTCGCGTACCTGAACCTCATCAAGAGAACCGTGCTTTTCCTTTCGATAGCGGGAAATAAACGGAATGGTACAACCTTCCGCAACCAAACTAATAACAGCGCTTACCTGAGTAATTTTAATGTTAAGTTCCCCAGCAATGCGCTTCATGATTTCGACTTCATTAACTGAAAGTGCGTCAATTTGTTCCTGTGTAAATTCCATAACTGATGCTATTGTATGAAAGTTTTTGCTTTAGGTAAAGACTTTGAGGCTCTTGACTTTTTTTGTTTTTGTTAGGTGAGAGGAAGGACTGTTTTGTAATTAGAAACCTAATGTTCCCACCTCCATCGTTCAACATAGCCGGATTCATTTAGCTTTAAAATTTTTACTTCCACAAATACATGCGCAGGAGGCAAAACTTTATTTTCATTGCCATTTTCTAATGCATAAAATGCAAAAGCATCATGTTCGTCAAAAAACATGCAAAGGGGGACACCATCGTGATGCAGGATACTGGGAGAACGCTTACATAAAATACAGTTCGGAAGCAGAGCGCTCAACTTTTTACACAAGGGGATAGATTTTGATTTACTGCGTATAAACCTAGACATAACAGTAAAAAAATCACCGTTAGGATATACAGCCGCCTTATTGTTTCCTGTAACAAAACTGTCCCTTACGAAACTGCAAAAAGAATATGTATCTAGAGAGGGATAAACATCTTTAAGAAGCGATATAAATTTGTTTATAGAATCAAACTCCCCATCATAATATGAAAAAAAATAATCAAGTGCGTCTTCCACACTTTCAAATTGCGGAATTTCCCTCTCCTTTAAAGCGGTAGAAAATTTAATTTCGTCATGCTTCTCGAGACATACAACACATTGTGTAATATGAAAAATCAAGAAATTTTCATCCTCATTAGAAATGTTGAAATCACAATAGTGCATGCCGTACACATAAAGAGCCAAACTACTTGCATTGACAATTCGCTCGAAATTTTCATAAAGAGCCGATTCAATAAGTGAAAAAATATCATCTTCAATTAGTTTTTCAAGGCAAACCTGACTAGGATACTTTAGGATTTTTCTAAATTGATGCAGAAATTCCTTAATATCTACATTCTTCCTATGGGTATAGTACTCATCCAGGAAAAGAGCTATTTCCTGATTTTCGGAATAAAGACCGTATTGCATGTTTTCTGCTATACGTGACAGCACGCTTACATAGGGCAAGAGTTCAATGCCGCAGCCACCGGCAACTTCCGCAATTTTTGCATAGACCTCAACATTATCTGGTGATGTAAGAAAATCAAAATCTGTCTTACTTTTTGCAAGGTTGTGTGCAAGAAATGTAAAATCATAGAGAAGGGTACCTTTCCGTAGCTGTAAAACAATTTTTCCAAGTTTTTCTTCATCCTCCACACCAAGAAGCTTTAAGATGTAAACAAAAGTCATTTCCGTCAGAGTAAGCATTTGCCTTTTAACAGGTTCATGATTAGTACTTACTGGTACAGACATAGATGCAAAAGAAGAAACTGTCTGCTTAAGTTTATCTAAGGAGCTTACAGTTTTCATTTTTCGGCCGTTTCCTTTGAAAAATACTTCTGAATCTCACTATCAGAGTTAAGTTTGATTCTGAACTCAACACGTCGGGATGCATTCCAGTCAATTTTTCCGTCAACCCAAACAGGACGCGATTTAGAATAACCGATGGCAACAATTTTTGAACGAATCCATTCTTGTTCTTTGGGATAGTTTGTATCGTTCAGACAGTAAGTAAGAACGGAACGGGTCCTACTTTGAGAAAGTTCCATTCCCTCTTCATAGTCCTGTCGCTCTGTAATCCGTCCGCTCCTTATTGCTTCTTCAGCCTCAGAAGAATGACCTTCAATACGGATTTCTTCTATCAGGTCCTCGTAGTTGCTTACAACTTTCAACAGTCGGGGAAAGAAATCATCAAGAATAAGTTTGTAAGAAGAACGCAAATCAGATTTATTCATAACAAAGAGAACATCAGGATCTTTAAATGTTATAGAAAGGTTTTCTGCATCAATTTCAGCATTCCATTTTTCAAGATCAGATGAAAATTCCTTATTCAAGTCTTCGTACAAAGTATACTTTGTAGTAACATAATGCTCCGACACCTGCTTTAACTGCAAAACAATTCCTATAAAAAGCAAAACAAAAATCGCACATAAAGCACTCATCATATCGCTTATGGAAAGATTGAATTCACCTGCACTTTCACTGACTGTATTATCTTCTGGAATGCTGATCATTTTTGTTCTCCAAAGAATGCTTCCGTGACTTTCTGAGCCGCTTTATTATATTCTTCAAGAGTTTCTACTAGAGATTTTTCAATTACAGCAGAATAGGCTGCGATATTTTTATTCACAGATTCAAGTATCGAAGATATGTTTTCATCAATTGATTTATAATCTTCCAACGCTTTTGCTTGTTCACTTAAAATTTGAGAACTAAATTTTGCATTATCTTCTTGAATTTCTTTTGTTGCAGAAATTGTCTTTTCAAGACTGGAGTTTACCCTTTCTGTTGTTTCTGATGAGGTAGCAATAAAATGCGTCAAGGTCTGCTGAATCTGCTCCGATGCATTTTGCAGGGCCGTTGCCTGTTTTGAATAATTTTCCAAAGTTTCATGCATGGTTCCAAATGTTTCTTTAACGGGTTCAATAGACTTTTCAAGAGTTTTTCCCACATCAAGGAATTTTTCGGGTAGCACTTCAATTTTTTCAACTGCTGTTTTAAGTGTAACTTCAACCGTATCCTTTGCGGCAAGAAGTGTCTTCGTCATTTCTTGAAGAGAGCCAATGTAAGAATCGAATTCAGACTTTGCTGCTTCGGCAGGAATTTCCTTTTTTGAAAGTTCACTGTAAATTCTTGCACAGTGGAATTTAATTTTGTTGAGCGGCCACTGATAAGCCGTTCCAAAGATGACCGAGAGAATAACGCCAATAATCGAAGTGATGAAAGTTGTGTTCAGCCCGCCGAAAAATCCGTCAAGTTTTCCGAAAAGCTCGTCAACATTTTCTGTAAGACTCATGCCAGAAATGCCGTTAGAAAATCCGAGAAATGTTCCGAGAATGCCAAAGCCAATAAATGTACCCGGCAGGATTTTTACGAGGGCGGAAAGGGGAAAGTTAGGATTCGTGGCAAGCAAGAAAGATTCTACAGAGTGATAGACTTCTGATTTAAAATTTAATTTACTAACACCAGCGTCCGCAATTTGCTTTGACAGAGAGAGAAGTTTCCGAAAAACATAAGATGCCAATACAAGAATAAAGGCGGAAAAAATATAGTAGGTGATAAAAAGTACATTAAATACCGACATTACTTTTGCTCCTTACTTAGTTTTCGCAGATATCTAAGCTTTTTTTTTATTTCAACCGCAAGCGGATGATGATTATCCTGAATATTTAAAATCATCAGATGACGATTCAAAAGTTGCCTTTCAATGTCGTGTAATTCGATTTTCGCCGCCTCTGACTTTATTTTATTGTCACTGTAAAACCACTCTACATATAGTCTGTCTATAAAAGAGTCCGTTGCAGTTTTGTCATATTGATTATGCGCAACAAGACTTGAAATGCTCTGTCGGAATGTAGAGAGCGTTCCTTTTTTTACTCTAGAAGCGGTATGACTGTCGTTCACATGCCAATTTAAACGGTCTCGCACAGACTCTTTTGCAGCAATTCCTACATAAATGCAGAACAAGTCATCTTTTATTTCTACAGAAGATTTTATTGTCTCTAAATCGACATTCAGTTCCTTCAAAATTATTTCAAACTCGGACGCCCCCGCCCACCACTTATAATAACCGGCTTTGTTTTCTATAGCAAGGAGATTTTCTTTTTTCCGTAAATCACGCGCCAGAATCATATCACTTACCACCATTAAGGAATTCCTTCGCCTCGTCAAAGTTGATGGTGTTACTGTTTATGTAACTAAAAACAACGCAGTTCAAATGCGGAACCAAGTCTTTGTAATAATCGCTTCCACCGAAAATGTAGAATTTTGTGGTCGCCAAATCATAATGGCTTTTCAGTTTTTCCAAAATTGTACTCGCCCACTGCTTCTTATACGCTAATTTTTGATGCCCCAGATACATATCGTAATAGCAGATTTCATCGTCCTTATCGAGCAGTCCGTATTTTGCCGAAAGGATATGAAAATCATCGCAGCAAAAGCGTTTAATACCTTCCGTCTTTGATTTTATAAAAGTGTTGCCAGTATAAATATCCATCGCACGAAATTTCTTTTCAGGGGTGTCTTTTCCCTGTTTGTGCGCACTACAAGCGATTAATGCGATATGTTTCATTTTGAACCTCCGTAATATGAGGATTTATTAATCTTATTCATGTATTGCATGACTTCATAAAAATTTTTCAATTTTGCACATTCCTTTTTTTCTTCGTAGGGAGAAAGATTTTCGACCATTTTTATGTTTTTTATGTCATGGGTAGCAGAATTGCCGTTTTTGCGAATCCAATGCATTGATTTTATTACAGAATCATCAGTAACTATGCTAAAACGAGAAAGGTCATCAATCCGATTTTTCAAATCTGTATTTTCAAAATAATACCCATCGGCTTCATTTTCCAGTAAAGAGTTAACTTGCAGTTCAAGAATTGTTCTAAAATCTATCAATGACAAAGGCCATTCCGATGTGGCCCTTGAAAGAGCAGATAGACAAACATAGCGGACAAAATCGTCAATGTATACAAACTCATATATTTTCTGAAATACAAACCACAAGAATGAATGAAAATCGTTTTTGTTAAAAAAGTTTTCTGCTGTTAAGTTTTGCGAAACACGCCTGACTGTTTCCCCGGCGGTATTTTTCCAATGTTCGACCGGAAATCTCTCCTTTGCTCTTCTGTAGTCCACAATAGCTTTATCGTTCATTCCCTGTAATTCATAAGCCTCTCCACGAGCATAGTAGAGCATTCCGTCATTTTTATAATATGCCAAAAGTTTTTCAAATCTTTGTTCACCATCTAAAAGGTTGCGAAACATTAGAGAATTTGCCTTTAAACTTTCTTTCCAAATTTTACGCCAAATTGACATTGATTCATTTCCTCACTTCTTTTGTGTCACCGAATTCAGAAGACTCTTTACACAGCTTTCCTCTTCCTTCACGAAAATTCCTGCGATAGAAATATCGTCTCCGCTTCCCTGTGCAGAGAGCGTTGGCAGAAAAGCATTCAGCTCCGCCTTTGTTCTATCCACATCAGCAAGTGCGTTTTTTTTGATGCTGAGCAGAAAATCAGGCAGTTTTTCGCTATCGAATGAATCTGTCATGCCGTCAGTCATTACGGTAATCCCGGCGATTTTCTCAAAACCAAAAGCATAGCGAAAATCTTCCGCAGCATTTTTTCGACACAGGGATTTCGTCACACCGAACCCTTGCGACTCGTCTTCTGGAACTGGATATACAAGTGAGTTATCAGCCTTTATAAGCGCACACTTACCATCACCAATCTGCAAGGAAAACCAGAAATCATATTGGGCGAAATATACGGCAACAAGCAGGGTTGTACCATAAAGAATTGGGATAGAATCAGGCTCTATGGGAACAACCACCTTAGCCTGCTTACACAAGGCAAGCTCTGTTTCTGTAAGCGGGTTTTCTTCAAAATGACTGCATACTTTAGCCCGCCATAACAGGGAAAGCTTTGAACACATCAGGCGCAAGTTTTCTTCCACCAATCGTTTCCGCTTGACAGAATCGTTTGAAAGGCGCTTTATCTCCGCAAGGAAATCTTTTCGTATATTCACGATAATTTCCGCAGCGCAATAACAAGCATAAGACGCACCGTATTCGCTGCGAATATACTTTTCGCCTCCATGCCCGTCGGCAACAAATGCATACCCTACATTCTTGTCGATACCTGCATACGAGAAGTCCTGTACCGGTTTATTCACTTTTATGTGCTCGCTGCCACGGCAACTAGCGTTCAGCGTAACAAGCATAGTCTACCAGTCATCTCCGCTAGTGCTTGTCGTGTCCAAATCAGGGTCTGACTGCTGAATGTCTTTTATTTCGTCAATCATTGCATCTTGCTTGGACTGAATCTGACCGTCACTTGCTGGCTGACTTTTGCTGCCAATCTGCGAAGATGTAATCGAAACCTTGCGAATCCATTTTTTTAGCGCTTCGGGCGTGTGGACGGTAATGACAGCCTCGATGTTTCCTGTGAATTTTGCAAGCACATCTTTGTTTGCGTCGTCGCCGATAGCAACCGCAACCTTAATTGCATACTTGAACCATTTGTTCTGTTTAAGCTGGGCCAAGCCAGATTCAAAATCATCAGTAGGTTCACCATCGCTCATCAAAAATATTGCCGGAGCAACGGAGCCAGACGGGGCTTTCAAAAATCCATTTTTAGAAAGTTTCTCTGAAAGTTCCTGACAAGCCGCTCCTAAGTCCGTCACACCGTCAGCCTCCACATTGTTCCACTGAAAACTTTCGGAGGCAATTGGAGTGGGGTACATCCACTGGCAGCCGCTAGAAAATGTGAGACAAGCGACTTTCAAATCGACATCAGCACCGCCAGCATCCTGCAACTCAGGCAAAACCTCACGAATAGCAGTATTCACTGCTCCGATTTTTGTTCCCTGCATACTGCCAGAAGTGTCAATCACAAAGAAGAGCACCATCTGCCGCTTTACGATACCTTCAACATCATCAAACATTCCCATTTTATTTTCCTCCGTTATTTGGAATAGTTATTTATATGCAAAACCTGCATAGTGATTTACCAATTCTCATCAAAATCTTCTAATTCTACCTTCCGAATCCATTTTTTGAGTGCTTCGGGAGTGAGCACAGTAACGACCGATTCAATATTTCCCGTGAATTCAGCAAGTTCATTTTTGTTCGCATCATCTCCGATTGCGACCGCAACTTTTATTGCATACTTGAACCACTTATTCTGTTTTAAAAACTTCAGCTCAGAATCAAAATCATCTGTTGCTTTGCCATCATTCATTAGAACGATTACAGGAGCAACCGAATGAGGTGGTAGCGTTAAAAACCCATCCTTTGAAAGTTTTTTGTTTAATTCACGGCAAGCAGCACCTAAATCGTGTTTTCCATCAGCCTCAACATTCGTCCACTGAAAATTTTCCGAGTTAATTGGTATGGGGTACATCCACTTACAACCAGTTGAAAATGTAAGACAGGCGACTTTTAACTCGACATCTACTCCTGCGGTGTCTTTTAATTCAGGTAATACCTCACGAATCGCTGTATTCACCGCTCCGATTTTAGTTCCTTGCATACTAGAGGAAGTACAAATGATGAAAAATAAAACCATCTGTTTTTTTGTATTGCATTCACTATCAGACATTCTTCACCCCTATTTCAAAACCTTGCCGGTCACGCCGTCAAGGTTGATTTCCAAATCGTTTGCAATCGGGATTACAGAGCCTTTTTCTATCTTCTTGACCTCACCTGCTTTTGTGATGAAAGTCCAAGTTGCATCCGAAAGATTTTTTATTCCCCATAAAGCAGGATTATTTTTGTTCATAATCACTTCACCAGTCACCGTTGTGTAATCGTCAATGTTTTTTGTAGTAAGGCAGGCGTACAACTTCGCTCCTGGGAAGAGCGGGGTTTTATGTCTTCCGTCTTCTAGCGCAAAGGGGTAGCTGTATGAACTTCCGCAGTCGAATTTAAGTGTGTCACCATGAGGAAGAAGAGCAAGACAGATTTCTGATGAGCAATGCGGACATTTCAAGAGCGTGCCACGGAAACGAATCAGAAGTTTCTGCCACTCGTTCTCTGGCAATCGTTGGTTTGGATTCTTCATTCCCTCGCAGAATGATTTTATAAATGCCTCCTGCAAGAATTTTGGATAGCGAGGCCACAATTTTATGGGATTAGGATGAATGCCCGGAACAGGACGGTTTGAATTATCACGCGGGTCAAAGATAAAAACCGGCTTTGCACCATACAGCTCCCACTCCCGCTTTTCGGTTATGCACACACTGTCCACATAGGCTTTACCCATAAGTGGGTCGTGACGACAGAAAAGCTTGAACAAAATGACTGCAAGCGAATGACAGTCCGTTAGCGAATTGGGATGAGCCTTGCCGCAGACAATTTCAGGAGCCATATAACCAGGTTTTCCGCCTATGTTACCAGCGTTCTTCATGCCGTCGGGCGTAACATTGTCGTTGTCACAGATAAGCACATCCCCGGTTGCCACATCAATAAAAAAATTTCCGTCGTTCAAGTCCTGATAGCTCAAGCCTTTTCGGTGGAGCGTGCGGAATGCGTTCACGATATTGAGAGCAGAAGTAATCAGAGTTTCGGTAGAAGCAAAGCGAACCTTGTTGTTTAAAATGTCCGAAAAGTCAGAAAAATTCTTCGGCCGCAATTCCATCACATAGCCAAAAGAATTATCACGCTCCTCCGTTAAATATAGTGGCCACAGAAATTTGTTGTCTGGTGCACCACTTGCAATGTTGTCCTGTAGATTCTTTCTGAATTCCTTTTTATTCGAAAGCTTACAGGTATACCACTTGAGTGCAAAATCTTTGCCATCGATTTTTACCGAATAAACGATACCCTGCCCGCCTTCTCCCAGTTTCGACAGAATTTTTGCAGTCTTTCCACCTTCAAGTTGAATTATTTCACCTTTTTTGAACTCCATATTTAGTATCCTCCGCTGGACAATTCTAAGACTTCTGTATCATGATATTCACCAATTTGTCCGCACCATGGACATGTTAATTGGGTTATTTTTCCCTTTCGTTCAATTTCCGCCTTGAAGCAAAAGGATTTTCCGCATGCACACAGAGCAAGATTTGCAGTGCCGCAATATGGACACCCTGGATACTCTGCCGTAGGAGCAAAAGTACCGCGAGAACACTCTTTGTCATATCCTTCGCTATGTGCTCGCTCAATGTCAATTTTAAAAGACCAAGTTCTTTTCCAATCAGAACCGAATTTCTGAATCCTCATTCCAAAAAGGTTGTCACTTCTGCTATATGTGTAAGGACATTTTGCAAGAATCACTTTAGCCTGTATCTTGACTGGCTCCTTATATTCTTCCAAAGATTTTTCTTTTGACATTATCTCTTATCCTTATGCATATGAACCGACACATGACTGCCGCATTTTTGACAAACATATCTTTCTTCAACCCAGTAGCGTATAAAGGGCTGGTCACTCATATAAGAGCCGCTTCTTCCGCCTCCAAATCTATTGCGATCATGTCCCACTGCCCTGTCGGTTACAACTTCGGTAACATATTTAAGACAATGCCATTCTCCACACTTTGGACAACGGTTACGTTTGTACCACAGACAAATTGAGGGAATCAGCAATACAATGATTGCAAGAAAAATACAGCCAGCAATTATTCCTATCATAATTCCTATTCTCCCCATCACACCTTAACTAACCTAATAAAGCGTTTATAGAATATATAATACACCTATTAAACCGTTTTTGCAACAAAAAAGCGCTTAAATAGGTATACTTAGCCTATGAGTTTTGCCTCAAACCTCCGCGATACACTCGACATGCGGGGCATGGAAATAAAGCAGTTAGCCTCAAAAACTGGCATCAGCAAAAACACGATAGACAATTATCTTTCTGGTCAAAAGTCATTGCCAAATGCAGAAAATGCAGTGCTCATTGCAAAGGCTCTAAATGTATCAGTTGAATTCCTTGTGACAGGAAAGAACACCGTTGAAGCAAACATTTCTCTGCTACCCATAAGTAAGCAAAAAGTCATATCCGACATTCTCCTGTTAGATGAAACTGATACCGCGGCAGTTACCGCTCTTGTGGGCGAACTAAAAAAACGAAATCCTCTTCCGTCTGCTTCAAAAGCGGACTTTAAAAACGCACTAAGAAATTTCCTTTCAGAGCAGGAACGGGAAGGAAAGTCAGAATGCATAATCACATCAGGGGAATTGCATCGCATAGTAGGCGGATATCCTGGGAAAAACCACAGAATGCCTGTCTGCTGTTCAGTGATGAATGAATTCTTTAACGCAAAAACTGATTCCATACTTTACTCTCCTTCAAAAGGCATGGGCGCAACCCTTACCATAAAATACGCCCTGCCGCGCCAGTACGATAAGTAAATTTTCCCCCTCCGATTGCAAATCTGCCTGTTTTGTCATACAATAGCGACATGCACACAAAAATAACTGACAGCGTTTTTAACATTGGCGTTAACGATCATGTGACTAAACTGTTTGAATCCCAGTATCAGATTCCTCAGGGAATTTCGTACAACTCCTATGTCATCAAGGGTGAAAAAATTGCCATTCTTGATACGGTGGACGAAAAGTTTGGGGATGAGTGGATGCTCAATCTTACGGAAGTTCTTGGAATAAAGACTCCTGACTATTTGGTTGTTCACCACATGGAATGCGACCACTCTGCAAACATTGAGCGCTTCATGCTCGTGTATCCCAATGCAAAAATTGTTTTGAGCGCGCAGGCACTTAACATGACAAAGCAGTTTTTTGCAAACGACTTTACAGAAAGGGCTGTCATTGTTAAAGAGGGAAGCACCCTTGAACTGGGCGGACACACTCTTACTTTTATAGGAGCGCCTCTTGTTCACTGGCCCGAGGTTCTTTTTTCCTACGACAGCGAAGAAAAGATTCTTTTTTCTGCGGATGCTTTTGGGCGGTTTGGTGCAAACGACACTACGCAAAACACCTTCTGGGATGATGAGGCACGCCGTTACTACATTGGCATTGTGGGAAAATTTGGCACGCAAGTTCAGAATGTTCTTAAAAAGGCGGCAGCACTGGACATAAAGACAATCTGCTCGCTGCATGGTCCTGTCCTTACAGGAGACCTTTCCCATTACATCAGTCTGTACGACACATGGTCTTCATACAAACCTGAATCCGACGGAATTCTGATTGCCTACACCAGCGTTTACGGACACACGGCAAAGGCTGTTGAAGTTCTTGCAAAGCAGCTAACTCAAAAAAACAAAAGGGTTGAGGTTTTAAATCTTGCGGAATGCGACATGGCTCAGGCTGTTGCACTTGCATTCAAGTATCCTGCCACGGTTCTTGCAACAACAACTTACAACGGTTCAATCTTTCCTTTCATGAATGATTTTATTACACGGCTTACGGAGCACAACTTCTGCTCTCGCACAATCGGACTGATTGAAAACGGAACATGGGCAAGCACTGCTGCAAAAGTCATAAAGGAAAAATTTTCTTCTTCAAAGGAAATTACAATTCTTGAACCGACGGTTACAATAAAATCCGCAGTCAACAGCATGTCGCTGGGTCAGCTGGCGGAACTTGCAGACAAACTTATTGCGTTATAGGAGATTCTTATGGGCGGCATTTTTGGAGTTGCATCAAAAACAGATTGTTCTTTGGATTTGTTTTTCGGAGTTGACTATCACTCCCATTTGGGAACACGGAGAGGCGGCCTTGCGGTTTTGGGTGCGGACGGAAAGTTTCAGCGCTCAATCCACAACATTCAGAACTCACCATTCCGCACAAAGTTTGAAGACGACATTGACGAAATGCACGGCAAGCTTGGCATTGGATGCATAAGCGACTACGAACCTCAGCCGCTTCTGGTAAATTCTCATTTGGGAAGTTTTGCAATCACCACGGTGGGAATCGTTACAAACAAGGATGCCCTTGCAAAAGAAATTCTTGACGCAGGACACACTCACTTTTTGGAAATGAGCGGAGGAGAAATAAATCAGACTGAACTGATTGTTGCCCTTATCAACCAGAAAAAAACAATGCTGGAAGGAATCCAATATGTTCAGGAAAAAGTACAGGGTTCCATGACCATGCTAATTCTGACCCGTGAAGGAATTTATGCGGCGCGAGACAAACTGGGACGCACTCCAATTCAGATTGGACACAAGGAAGGCGCATTCTGTGCAAGCTTTGAAAACTTTGCATATGTAAATCTGGGATACACCGACTACCATGAACTTGGCCCAGGTGAAATTGTCTTTATGACAGCAGACGGAATTGAAATTCTGCAGAAGCCCGGCGACAAAATGAAAATCTGCACCTTCCTGTGGATTTACTACGGATACCCCACTGCAAGTTACGAAGGTGTAAATGTAGAGACAATGCGCTACAACTGCGGAAAATATCTTGCTCGGCGTGACAAGGGTTCTGTAACACCAGACGCTGTTGCCGGAGTGCCCGACAGTGGCACTGCACACGCCGTGGGTTACGCAAACGAGTCAGGGATTCCCTTTACAAGACCATTCATCAAGTACACACCCACATGGCCAAGAAGTTTCATGCCCACAAATCAGGAGCAGAGAAATCTTATTGCTCACATGAAGCTCATTCCCGTACAGCCGCTTATCAAGGACAAAAAAATTCTTCTGATTGACGACTCCATTGTAAGGGGAACTCAACTTAGGGAAACCACAGACTTTCTTTACCGTTCAGGCGCAAAAGAAGTTCACATACGCCCCGCATGTCCTCCCCTCGTGTACGGATGTAAGTACCTTAACTTTAGCCGTTCAAAAAGCGAAATGGATCTGATTACCCGCCGCGTAATAAAGCAGCTCGAAGGCGAAAATGTAAGTGAAGAAACCTTGCAGAAATACACTGACCCTGACAGCCCCCAGTACGCCGCCATGATAGAAGAAATAAGAAAGCAGCTCCACTTTACCACCCTGCGCTTCCACCGTCTGGACGACATGCTGGACTCCACAGGTCTGGATCACTGCAAGCTTTGCACTTACTGCTGGAACGGGAAGGAGTAAGTTATGTCAGAATATACAGTACAAGCATCAACGTTTTATCTACAGAAAAATTTTCCCCAGCAGAGCGAACTTCGACTTAGAGACGCTTGGCAGATTGCGGCAGGCGAAAAAATTATTGCGGCTTTATGGACGGGAGCATTCTCACGAAAGGGCTTTGTCATTACGGACAAAATATTGCGGTGGAAACTGCCACAGGCAGGAAGCATTGGAAAATTCAGCGTAAAAAATGATGTAAGCGAAGTGGCTCCAAAAGTAATCGTAAAAAATGCAGAAGGGGAAGACACAACATTTAATCTCTTCAAACTTACCCCTGAACAGGCAAAGGACTTTGGCGGACTTCTTCTTGCTATTTTCAAGAGTCATGAAATTCCTGCGGATTTACTGCATCTGGCTCCGTTAAAAAGCTGCTTGTAGTTGCGGTAATTTCAGTTCTAGCATACATCATCGCCCACTGCATGCTTATAGAAAGCATAAGGGTATATTTCGCAGGCATTCTTAAAGAGCTGGCGCTTCCGGTCATAAGGTGGTTCTAGTTTTTTTTGAGCGGTGCGCATTTGAAAATTGACAAGCATGTAGCCAAAAATGTATACTGTGGGGTACAGGGTTTGTCGTGAATCATAATTACACCGTAGCAATTCTAATATCAATCCTCAGCATGATTTTTCTTGCCATTGATGTGGGTAAGAACACAATTTTGAGCAAGAAGGAAATCAAGTGGTTCAGGATTACTTTTATTCTTGCGGCAGTGGGTGCCTTCTGCGAGTACATGGGTGTACTTCTTGACTACATTGACAATTCTCCGGTGCTTGTTCACAAACTCATAACATTTGTGGAGTTTTCACTTTCGCCCTATCTGGGTGTCTGCCTTGCATATTCCTGCTCCACCAAAATAAACATAAAGCCCATTGCTCTTCTGCTTGTGGTTAACTCCATACTGCAAATAATTTCCCTCTTTAACGGAATTGTCTTCTATATCGATGCAAGCGGAACTTTCTGCAGGGGTAGCGCTTACTGGCTGTATCTTATGTTCTGCGGAATTACATTTGTGTTCATCCTTTATGTGTTCATACGAATGGCACTTAAATCTCATGTAAGAAACATTCTGTGCATAATCATAATCGCTATGATTGTAATTATTGGGCAGACTGCAAACATTGTTGACGGAAGCATCAACTCGGGATATTTTTCACTTTGCATGACGGCAATGCTTTTGTACATCTTTATACAAAACATGCTCAGGCACAAGATGGTAGAAACAATCAACAAGGAAAAAAACATTTCCAATCACGATGCTCTTACCAAAGTGATGAGTAGAATTTCCTTTGACAACAAGGCGACTGAACTTGATAAAGAAATCAAAGAAAACCCTGAGGGACTTAAATTTGCAATATGCGAATGTGACCTTAACAACCTTAAGCAGGTTAACGATACTTTTGGACACGATGCCGGAGACGAATACATAATCAACAGTTGCAAGGTAATCTGTAACTTCTTCAAGCACAGTCCAGTGTTCAGAATTGGCGGAGACGAATTTGTTGCCATTCTGCAAAGTGACGACTACGATGCTTTGAGCACTCTAAAAACAGAAGTCATAAATTTTTCCAAGACTGAAATACAAAAATCCTGTCCACTTATAGAAAAACGATCCTTTTCTGCCGGATTTGCAGTATACGATGCAAAGACAGATCGGTCCTTTGGCGAAGTAATGAAGCGGGCCGACACAGAAATGTACGAGACAAAGAAAATGCTTAAGGATTTACACCCCTAGCCTTTTATATAGTACAAGTCAAAATGCCGCAAATTGTTTACATGCATGAAACCTCATTGAAACATTTTTGTTATTTATGATAGACTTGACGCGAGAGGTAATTCTATGAACAAATTTGCTGTAAAAACATTCGTGCTTCTAGGATTGATGTTCTGCGCAACTGGCGCACTTTCTGCAAAGACCGCAAAAGTTTCTGTAACTACGACCGTTGACGAAATCAATCAGCATGGAAACACTTATCTAACAATCAAACCTTCTGTATTTTCTGCAAAGGGTTTCAGCATAAGCGACATTGTAACCGTTACAATCGGTGCAAAGAAAATTGACATGCCAATCTGCCGGAGCTACAGCGATGTAAACTCAGGAGAATATCTTCTTCGCCTTACCGATGAAAGCATCTGTCTTGCAATCAATATGGGTAACTTTGCACAGAATGTAGGTGCAGAACTTGATATGCAGGTTACAATTACCATGAAACAGCAGTACGGTTATCTAACCCAGTACCATCAGCGTATTTTGAAGAGTACTGAAAACCGCTCCGACTACGCTTCTGACGAAGTATTTGCAAACTTCCGCGAGGTAACTGTAGGCAACATTTTAAGCGGACGCCTTTACCGCTCTTCAAGTCCCATCGAGCAGAACGCACGGGCTCCTTACGCTTCAAAACTGGCACAGGCAGCAGGGATTATAACCGTATTAAACATTGCAGACTCAGAAGAATCTGCAGTCGCACTTGTAAAGACTAACCCCTACTACGCTTCCCTTGTTCAGAACGGAGCAGTCAAGTTTGAAGAAATGGCGGTTTCCTACACAGACGAGACCTTTAATGCAAAGCTTAAGGAAGTTCTTACCTTCATGGCTGAACACGATGGTTCATATCTTATCCACGGAAAGAACGGACAGAACAGGACGGGAACTGTTGTAGCCTTGCTTGAGGCTCTTTGTGGTGCAACCGTAAGCGAAATCACAACCGACTACATGACCAGTTACGAAAACTACTACGGAATCAAAAAGGATTCCACACAGTACAAGGAAATGACAAAGACTATCGAAGCTATGTTCCAGACCTTGAACGGTGGAAAGAAAGTGCAAGAAAAAGGTGCACAGAAGGTTGTAGAAAAATATTTGCTTCAGACTGTAGGTCTTACCCAGTCTCAGATTGACGCCATTAAGGCAAAGCTTACAAAATAAGCGGATTTAACATTTAAACTTAAAAAGGGCTGCCTGGAAGTCGCAATGTGAAGTGCACCCCAATTATTGGACACTTTAACTAGGCTGATTTTAAGGACTGAT
>CALCRU010000057.1 GCA_937894335.1 uncultured Treponema sp.
TGCAAGAAATGCCTTTTGCTCTGGCGTAAGTTCATAGACAACTTTCTTTTTGCTAAACAGTTTCATACCTCCAGTATACACCACATCTCTGTGAGTGCAAGGGGCTTTTTGCAAGATGTGACCAAAGTCATATTGGGCTGACATGGGAAAATTCCGCTTGAAATTCATGCTCATTGTGTGTATCATAGTTAGCGTAATCTATCTTGTAATAGATGAAAGTTCACTTCGAGGAGCATAAATATGTTCAGTTACAAAGAGATTGGTCTAGTTAACTCTAGACACATGTTTGAAGCCGCAATGAAAGGTGGCTATGCAATTCCCGCATACAACTTCAACAACATGGAGCAGATGCAGGCTATCATCCAGGCATGCGTAGAGACAAAGTCTCCTGTTATCTTGCAGGTTTCAAAAGGCGCACGCAACTATGCTGACAAGTTCATTCTTCGCAACATGGCTCGCGGTGCTGTTGAATATGCACACGAACTGGGATGCGATATTCCTATCGTACTGCACCTTGATCACGGTCCAAACTTTGAAGTCGCAAAAGACTGTATTGACAACGGATTTTCTTCCGTTATGATTGACGGTTCTGCACTTCCCTACGACGAAAATGTTGCAATGACCAAACAGGTTGTTGATTATGCCCACAAGTACGATGTTACTGTAGAGGCTGAACTTGGCGTTCTTGGTGGTGTAGAAGACGATGTTTCTGCAGAAGAATCAAAATACACAAAACCTGAAGAAGTAATTGACTTCACTTCAAAGACAGGTTGTGACTCTTTGGCAATTTCTATTGGAACAAGCCACGGTCGCTGTAAGTTTACTCCAGAACAGTGTACAAGACGCGAAGACGGAACTTTAGTTCCTCCTCCACTGGCATTTGATGTTCTTGCAGAAATTGAAAAGAAACTTCCTGGATTCCCCATCGTTCTCCACGGTTCTTCATCAGTTCCTCAGAAGTATGTTGCCGAAATTGAAAAGTATGGCGGAAAAATTCCTAACTCTGTTGGTATTCCCGAAGAGCAGCTCCGCAAGGCCGCAAAGAGTGCCGTTTGTAAAATCAACGTAGACTCTGACGGTCGTCTTGCAATGACTGCTGCAATTCGCCGCATCTTTACCGAACAGCCCGATGTATTTGACCCCCGTCTGTACTTGGGTCCTGCTCGTGAAGAACTCAAGAAGATGTATGCAGAAAAGAACATCAACGTCTTCGGTTCAAACGGTCACGCATTTGACTGAGACTGGGACTAACATTCCATCTTGAAAAATAAGCGCGTACATGCTACACTTGTGGTATGTACGCGTTTTTACTTTTATGCATTCCCTGCATAAGCCTCTACCTTATGCTTTCGGAAAAAAAATATACGCTTAGGTCTTTTGTTCCGCCCCTTGTCTTTGGGCTGATTGTTTCCATCATAGTATGCGTTGTCCGGGGATTTTTTATTGTCTACACCCACCTTTGGACGGCATCTTTTGCACGAAGTTTTCTTTTCCTTCTTCTAAGGGATACCCTCGTTCCCACAGTCGTCATGTTCGGGCTGTTCTTTTTCTTTAGCAAGGACACACTGGAATACAAGGTAAGTGCCTTTCTTCCGCTGATGGGCACTTTTTATTCTATATATATACCCTATTTGGTTCTTTCAGGCACGAATTCCGAACGATTCCTTCCCTTTATGCTTTTTATAAAGCCCCTTCTTATAGCGGCTTTGGTCATTCTGGAAACGGAAGCCCTAAAGCGAACCCTTGCGGCATTCGAAAGGAAGAACAGGCTACACATTACGCTTTACATTGCAATGGACCTTGCGGTTCTGGTTCTTCCTCCGCTTATAGAAGCCCTTTGGTTCTACAACTCATACAGGCTTCTGTGGATTCCCCTGGCAGTCCTTTACATAGCCGCCGCAGTAGCCTCAGTGGTATTGCAGAAAGTCCTACCAGTCATCAAGAGAAAACCCGAATAAAAACTCTACCCAAGAGTAGCGACAAGGATGTCGCGTCAATCTCTTACTAACTGTTAAGCGAGTTTTGCAAAGCAAAAGTCGCCACTTCAAAAATACACGGATGTATTTTTGAAGTACGTGACACGGATGTCGCGTCAGTCTCTTAACAAATAGTAAGCGAGTTTTGCCCTCTCCAAAGAGTAGCGACACGGACGTCGCGTCAGTCTCTTACTAACTGTTAAGCGAGTTTTGCAAAGCAAAACTCGCGAGCAGAAAATGCCATGAATGGCATTTTCTGCTCCAGTGCTAGACAAAGATATAACTTTTCTGCTATACTGTTCGACAAGTTGCTGGAGTGTTTTACACACCCAAGGAGGATCGTTGGCAGACAATAAGGGAATGCGCGTAAATGAACAGATACGCGTTCGTGAGGTTCGACTCATTGATGATGAAGGTAATCAGAAGGGCATTGTCCCGACTATAGAAGCCCTCAAAATGGCGCGTGAGCAGGATCTCGATCTTGTTGAAGTATCGCCTAACGCAAATCCCCCGGTTTGCAAAATACTCAACTTCGGAAAATACCGGTTTGAACAGGAGAAAAAACTCCGTGACTCCAAGAAAAACCAGAAAGTATTAAAGCTCAAGGAAATCCGCATGCAGCCAAAGATAGGCTCAGGCGATCTTGACACGAAGGCTAAGCACATTCAGGAATTCCTAGACGAGGGCGACAAGGTAAAGGTAACCATCCGTTTCCGCGGAAGGGAACTTGCCCATACGGAACTCGGCTTCGATGTACTGAAAGAGGTTGAAAAGAGGCTTACCGAAGGGTCCTATGTAATGGAAAAGCCACCGGCAATGGACGGTAGGTTTATGTCCATGACACTGGCCTCAAAAGCCAAAAAGTAGAGGTTTTATTATGCCCAAGATGAAGACAAAGAAGTCAGCGGCAAAACGCTATTCGCTGACCGGAACTGGAAAAGTTAAGCACAAGAAGATGAATCTCCGTCATATCTTGACAAAGAGATCCCCCAAACGCAAGATGCACCTTCGCCACGCAGCAATGATGTCTGAAGATCAGGCTAAGAAAGTGCGCAAGCAGATGCTGCCATACGGCTGATGCACAAAGGTTAATGGAGGAATAAGAAATGCCAAGAGCGATAGATGGAACAAAAAGAAAGAATCGTCGTGCAAAAATCCTTAAGCTTGCAAAGGGATTTTATGGTGACCGCAAGTCCAACTACAAGGCTGCAAAAGACGCAGTTGTAAAGGCACTTGACCACGCATACTCTGGACGCAAACTCAAGAAGAGACAGTTCCGCCAGTTGTGGATTGCCCGTATCAATGCAGCAGTTCGCGATGAAGGACTTACCTACAGCACATTCATCAACGGTCTTACAAAGGCCAATGTAACTCTTAACCGCAAAGCTTTGAGCAACATGGCTATTGAAGATCCCGCAGCTTTCAAGGCTGTTGTTGATGTAGCAAAGAAAGCGCTTAACGCTTAAGGAAAGACAGAATGATTAGCCTTGATCAGGTTCTGCTCCTGCAAGATAAAGTAGAAACTGCCGTACTTCGCATTAAGGAACTTACCGATGAGAACAGACGGCTTGCGTCAGACAACGATGCTTTGCGTAGTAAATGCGCCGAGCTTTCAAAAGCGTTGGAAGACAAAACGGAGCTTGTTTCTACACTTGAATCGGATCAGACCAAGATTGAGGCTGGCATTCTGAACGCACTCAGCAGACTGGATACCGTAGAAAATTCAGTGCTAAGTGCAGGTAGCATAAATGCTAGTAGCATAAATGCTAGTAGCATTCATGCTAGTAACGGTCAGGCAAATTTCCAGACCGCCGCAGAAAGTCCTGAGTCGCCAACCGCGGTTTCTTCTGCCGAAGAAACAGAGCAGAAAGCGGAAGAAGAAGCAGTTCACCAGGCGACAGGCACTCAGCAGGAAGAACAGGAAGAGAAAGCCCCCTCTCCCACTCCTCAATCAATAGACAATCAGTTCGATATTTTCTAAACCAGCACGGAGGACCTTATGGGAAAACTCCAGATAGACATACTGGGCGTATCGTTTGCAGTTCAGGCAAAAGAAGACGATGCGTATCTAAAGAAACTCCTTTCATACTACAAGGAAATTACAGACACAATCCAAAAGTCAGGCGTACAAAATCCAATGCAGACAAGCATAATTGCAGGAATTACCCTTGTTGACGAACTGTACAAGGAAAAGGCAAGAAAGGCCTCCATTCAAAAGGAACTGGAAGAGGCAGACAGCGAGGACGCAAAAAAAGCCGAAAAATTAACCCTAGACATGATTTCGGCAATTGATAAGGTTCTTTCGTAATGAAGATTTTTGTTGACGCAGACTCCTTTCCAAGGGAAGCAAGGCTCACGGTAGAAAAATTTTCCCTTCGCACGGGAACACCCCTTGTATACGCGGCAAACCACGACATTCCTTTTTTTGAACAAAGCCCTCTCTTTACAATGAAGCTCTGTTCCCAAACAGAAGGCGCTGCTGACGACTTTATTGTTGCAAACGCCACAGAAGAAGACATTGCCCTAACTAGGGACATTCCCTTGGCCGCAAGGCTTGTAGAAAAAAAAATAACCACCCTTAACGACCGAGGCACAGTGTTCAATCGGCAGAATGTAAGCGAAATGCTCGAAGAAAGAGAACTAAAAATGCAGATGCAAAATCTGGGCATAGGACCAAAGACTTTATCTAGCACCTACGGAAAAAAGGAAAAGTCTGCATTTGCCATAACGCTGGACAAAATCCTAACGGCAAAAATAAGAGAACTTAAGAAATAGCCTTGTTGATTGCCTCTATACGATCCTTAACTTGCATGAAGGCATCCACAACATCGGGATCAAACTGTTTTCCTCTTTCCTGTAGAATAATGTCCATGGTTCGCTCAAAAGTCCATTCCTGCTTGTAAGACCTAGAGTGACGCAAGGCATCATAAACATCTGCAAGGGCAACAATTCTTGCAGAAAGAGGAATCTCTTCGCCTGCCAGCGCCCTACCCTTTACTATGGGATTTTCAGGCTCTATTGAAAGGTAGTCAATGTCTCCCGGATAACCGCGTTCTCCACCGTCCCACCGCTCGTGATGATGCAGTGTTACATCAAGAGCCATCTGCTCAAGTTCTGTTGCAGGAGGAGAAAAGAGTTGGGCGCCAAGACAAGTGTGCCCCTGCATTATGGCCCTTTCTTCATCGGTAAGAGGTCCTTCCTTTTTAAGAATCTTATCCCGAATTCCTACCTTGCCAAAGTCGTGACAACGAGCGGCAATTTTAAGCATATCACGGAATTTTTCACGAATCTCTACAGGGATTTTTTTGTTGCTTGCGTAACGGTCATAAATTTCAAGAGAGAAAGCTGCAACTCGTTCAACATGGGCGCCAGTTTCCTTGGGGTCCTTAAGGTTTGCCATTGCAGTCATCTTCATTACCATGCGGTTTGAATACTGAGCATTGTTCAAGGCCTGGCTAGCATAGGAGGCAAACTGTGTAATGTAAAGTTCAGACTCGGAATCAAATGGAACTATCTTACCCGACTCATTCTGTGCGTTTATGACCTGCAGAACACCAAGAACCTCGTCACCGTTTACAACAAGAGGAATGGTAAGCATGGACTGGGTGTGATATCCTGTTGTCTGATCTGTGGAACTGTTAAAGCTGTAGGGCCGCGGAATTCTTTCCTCAGGATCCTCATACTTTGACATGTTGTATACATCGGGAATGTTCAGAGACTTTTTTGAAAGGGCAACATAGCCCGAAATTGACTTTGTTGTAGCAGGAAAACTAAAGAATGTGTAGGGAAGTTTTTCGCCGGGAGCAAGAAGTTTCTGCTGGGTGTCGTTCTGTCCGTGACGAATGCTAAGTATATTCGTCTTCTGGTCAAACACATAGATGGAACCTGCATCGGCATTTGCAAGAGCCCTAGCCGCCGTAAGAATGCTTTCCAAAAGGATGTCAACATCACGAATGTCATTCAGGCGATGTTCCAAATCGAGTATCTGCTTTATTTTCTTATCATGTCCCTTAGAACTTTTAAATGTCTGCTTGAGCCATGACACAATCTTTGATTCGCTCATTATATTCTCACTTTTTTACTCTGCTATTATATCACACAGTTTCATTTTTAGCAATAAGACAGAAAAAAAGAGGTCCTGTTCCCCCTGCCCTGTCAGGAAGCAGATGAAAGCCAAATTCAGTCTTTTCGGCACGAGAAAAAAGCTCCTCCAAGTCCACAAATTCGCTAGAAAAAAAGGATTTTGAACGGTCAAGCCGAGCTTTAAAGACGGATTTAACCTCCTCTTCAGTAAGAATTCTTGCGCCTTCAAACTTTTTCTTAAGTCGGGAAACAACTCCGTCATTTTCTGAGGGAGAAAGAGCGCAAGTAGCGTAGAGAATGTGTCCGCCGGGTTCAAGCAGTCTCCATGAACAGGAAAGAAGGGCCCACTGCTCCATGGAAAGGGTTTTTATCCGTGACGGAGACCACTGAGAAAAATATTTAGGGTCAAGAAGGACATGCCTTTCGCTGGAACAGGGAGCGTCTAGCAGTATGGCGTCGTAACATTCACTTTTTGTACGGCACCAGGGGGCTGCATCGGAACAGGTTACGGTTATTCTTTCGCGGATTTCTTGGGGAAGACTTTGGTCCAGTACCGAAACAAGGCGGGCCTTTCTTTGGGAGGAACGCTCGTTCGCGTCAAGGGAGGCATCTTGATCCATACCCAGTGCGGTTACAAGGGACTTTCCTCCGGGAGCGGCGCAAAGATCTGCAATGCGTTTTTTTCCTTCAAGAGGAAGACAAAGAGCCGCACAGAGACTTGCAGGGTCAAGAAAATATGGTTCCCTACCAGAATCAATTTTTGCATGGATTCCGTCCTTTAAGAGAGCCTCCTTAAGGGAAGACCATCTGCTTCCAAAAAGTTCCGAATAGTATTCTTCAAAGGAAAGCTTCATTCTGACGCCCCCACAAAAAACTGCTGGTAAAGACTTTCTCCATTTTCCCTTTCCTTATAAAATTCCTCCAGCCTAAACTGTCTTGTCTGCTCAAGGGATTCTTCGCTGTAGGAGGAAGAAGGAATCACAGTAAAAGAGCCGTCTTCGTTTTGAACTGTAGAAAGAAGGCCCGCCCTTATCTTGTAGCGCAGGACTTTTTTCTGAGCAGACCTCAGTCTTTCGGCAAAGTCGGAATCGATTTTGGAACGGTCAAGCAAAAAATGAGCCACGGAAGAAAATTTTTTTTCGCTCAGCATGATTACATCAACTCCGGCGTTTATTGCGGCAAGTGAGGCAGCCTCGGGACTGAATCCGTTTTTTTCCAGAGCGGCCATAAAAATGTCATCGCTAAGAACAAGTCCGTCAAAACCAAGGGCATTGCAAAGGATGTCGTTTACCCAGATACGGCTAAGACAGGCAGGAGTATTCTTATCCAGAGAAGAAACTCTTGCATGGGACATGAGTACTGCAGACGGAGAACTGCTTTTTATAACGGAGCCAAAAGGTTCTATCAGCTGTCCGTAAACTTTTTCGTATGACAAAGAAATTTCTGGTAAGCCTGTGTGGGGATCGGTATTAGTGTTTCCGGGAAAATGCTTTAGCACCGAAGCCACACCGTTTTCTTCATAGGCCCTTACAGCCTGTGCGGCAAAAAGTTCAACCTGCTCAGCGGAACCATAAGACCTTGTATCCAAAAAATCTGCATTGTCTTCAGTTTCCACTTCAACTACGGGAGCAAGATTCATAGTAAATCCCAAAAGCCTCATCTGACGGGCCTGACTCTGATACAGCAGCGCACCTTGTGACGGAGTAAGACTTTGGGCAATTCTTTTTGCAGACGGAAGAGGACTTGTTACATTTCGCAGACGGTTTACATAGCCTCCTTCCTGATCAAGGGCTACATAGGGCAGAGAGCGAATTTTGTTTTTTTCGCACCAGGCATAAATTGAGTCGATGAAAGAAACAATTTCTTCCCCACTGTCTGCAATGTTAAACGAAAAGAAAAGACATCCGCCGGGAACAAGAAAATCTTCTTGGTATTTTTCTACGGAATGATAGGCGGAATTTCCTTCGATGTTCACAAGAAAAATAAGGGACATTCTTTCGCCCTCAGACAGGGAGTCAAGAAATTCCTCTAAAGCCTTTTCCTTTAGTTCATCTTCTGTCAAACGGTCTTCTTCCAATTCAACTGGAATCTCGGCAGAATCTAACTCTTTACCCTTACCATCTTTTTGCACTGAACAGGAGGCAAGAGGAATAAGAAGGCAGGCTAAAAAAAATGCAGGGACTTTTCGCATATGATAAGTATAAAAGAAAGTTCCTTTCTTGCAAAGTGGGGGTCTGCATGATATAATTTTTACATGAAGAAAATTATTATAGTAACAGGCGCTTCAAGCGGAATGGGCGCATGTTTTGCCCGTCAGCTGGCGGATGAAAGTGCAGGATTTAGAGAAAAAGCCATTCTTGCAGGCATTGATGACGACAGCCTTTCCAGTGACGAAATATGGCTTGTGGCCCGCAGAAGAGACAGGCTTGAATCCCTTGCAAAAGAAATAAACGCAAAGGGTGACGACTACCAGAAGGAGTGCGGCATAAAAACCGAAAAGCGACTCTATCCCATTGCACGAGTTACCGAGGCAAACCTTTCGGGACAGCAGGGTGCAGAAGAAATAAAGCGCTATCTTGATGCGGAAGACAAGGCCACTAGAATGAGTGGAGGCTTCTGCATAAGAGTTCTAGTAAACAATGCGGGATTTGGAACCTACGGTCCCTTTGAAAAAACAGATCCAGTAAGGGAAATGGAAATGGTAGACACAGACTGCACTTCCCTTACTGGCATAACGGGATTCTGCCTTCCCTACATGCTCAAGGGCTCGCGCATAATAAACACAGCCTCTTTGGCCTCTTTTATGCCTCTGGGAAACTTTGCAGTTTACGGAGCATGTAAGGCCTATGTCTTAAGTTTTTCTGTGGCACTTGCAGCGGAACTAAAAGACAGGGAAATTTCTGTTACCGCCTTGTGTCCTGGTCCCGTAAGCACAGAGTTTGCGGCAGTTGCATCAAGGGGAGCAAGAAAGGCAGTAAAGCACGGACTGTCACCAGAAAAAACCGTAAGCCACTGCCTAAAGAAGTCTCGAAGGGGAAAGCACTATGCGCTCATGGCATTCAAGTGGAAGTTTAAGGCAGCGGCAAGCACATTTGTGCCAAGGTATCTTGGAGCGTGGTTTACATACAGATTTTGTCCTAGGCCAACGAACTAGAAATTGCATCCGGGCAATTTCTAGTTCTCAAGAATTTTGCAAAGCAAAATTCTTGACGATGTTAGCAGATAAGAGGTGGACGCGCCCTCCTTGGCGCTCATTTTTTTTACTGTTAGCTTAAAATGCAAATTTTGCATCCATGCAATTTCTAGTTCTCAAGAATTTTGCATGCAGCTTTTTGAGGACATAGCGAAGGATGATGACGCCCACAGGATATAATATTTTAAAAGCCGACATTGCACGAAAGTGCAATGTCGGCTTTTAAAATTGTATTATGTGTGATTATTTTTTCTTACCATTTCCACAAACTTTTCATACAATTTATATCCGTTGCCACGCAGCAGATGCCCCTTGTAGCTTGCAAGGGAGTTTTCAATGCTTTCTGCTTCCAATCTGTTT
>CALCRU010000058.1 GCA_937894335.1 uncultured Treponema sp.
AACCGACATAGCCGTTCAAAGGGAGGAAGCCTTCGAAGACGGAATGGAGCAGGGCATGGAAACCGGCTTAAAGCAGGGCATCTCCCAGGCTACTCGTGACCTTGCACTCAACATGCTAAGAATGAACCTCTGTTCCGCAGAAAAAATTGCACAGGCTACAGGATTGCCTCTGGAAGACATAGAAGCTCTTGCAAAAGGACTTGTTTAGATTTGCAGCCCGATGTGCATTTTTCATTTTCCCACTGTGCAAAATCAGTTCAGTATGGTACACTTGAAGCATGAATGTTTTGTGGTATAAGAAGCCAGCGGAAGGTTGGAACGAAGCACTGCCGGTAGGTAACGGTCGTCTTGGCGCTATGGTATATGGGGGAACCGCTCACGAGGTTATTCAGCTTAACGAAGAATCCGTGTGGTCTGGGGCCTTTCATGACCGTAACAATTACAGTTCCCGGGAGAATTTAAAGAATGTCCGCAGTCTTATGAAAGAAGGCCGTGTGCAGGAAGCGCAGGAAATTGCCTTTCAGACAATGACTGGTACTCCCTCACAGCAGCCAGTATATCAGACTGCTGGTGAACTTCACATAGAGTTTAAAACCGCCAGTAATCAGGGACTTCAGGGGCCTCTTTTCCGCGAAGGAGAAGTTTTCCAGAATTGTCACACTTACCGCCGTGAACTTGATTTGGAAACTGCCATTGCAACCACAACATTTACCGAAGAAAGTGATCTGCCTAGCACTGCTTTTTTTGCAAGAAACAGTTCTGGTAACTCGGTGACATATACGAGGGAAGTTTTTGCTTCCGCCGTTACAGATGTCATCGTGGTTCACATTACCGCATCGTCTCCAGGAAGCATTTACTTTAGGGCAAACCTTGAGCGCGGAGAATTTGCAACAAAAACCTACTGCCTTTCTGATGATACAATCGTCATGGAGGATACCCATGGAATTCCGTTTGCAGTTGTAGCCACAGCTGTAGCCAGCGGAGGAAAACTCTATGCTCAGGGCGGATGTCTTGTTGCCCAAGCTGCCGATGAGGTTACCATTTACATAGACATTCAGACCGCCTTTAGAAAATCAAGCTATGCGCGAAAGAAGGGCAATGTAATGTCAAAGTTGGATTCCCTTTCGCTGTGGTGCAGGGATCGAGCCCTTAAGAATGTCTGCTTTGCCACCGGTGCACAGTTTCCCGTAAACAAAGATAACCATATTACCGAATACGCCCCTTGGTACAATGCTGTTTCTCTTTCCCTTAAGGGTGAGGAAAACGACACTTCATATGCCCAAGATTCCAAACTGCCTGCAGACGAACTGCTCCAAAAACCAGAAAGCCCTGCACTGGCGGAACTTTACTGGAACTTCTGCCGCTATCTACTCATTTCTTCAAGCCGAAAACCGGGAACTCTTCCTGCCAACCTTCAGGGACTTTGGAATAAGGACATTACTCCTCCGTGGGGTTCAAAGTATACAATCAACATAAACACGCAGATGAACTACTGGCCTGCCGCAATGTGTTCGATTCCCCAGACAGAAAAGCCCCTGTTCTCCCTGCTTGCTAGAGCCTATAAAAACGGACGCAAAACTGCACGGGTCATGTATGGCTGTTCAGGCTACATGGCTCACCACAATCTTGACATCTGGGGCGACACTGCTCCTCAGGATAAGTGGATTCCTGGTACATACTGGGTTCTTGGTGCTGCATGGCTTGCAACTCATATCCGCGAGCATTACGAATATACCCAGAACAAAAAATTCCTGCGCAAGAATTTTTACCTTATGCGCGAGGCCTGCAAATTCTTCCTAGACTATCTAGTAGAAGACGAGACTGGTAATAACCTGATTGTGCTCCCCTCAGTTTCTCCTGAAAATTCCTACAGACATCCTAACGGACAAATTTGTTCCTTCAGCATGGGATGCGATATGGATAACAGAATTCTGGAGCATCTTTTTCACGCCACACTGGATTCAGCACGAGACTTGGGAATTTCAAGCCATGATGACGACATGATTCGCATAAAGGCCGTTCTTGCAAAAATAGAGCCGCCTGTAATAACAAAGGACAATACAATCCGCGAATGGCCTCTTGAGTGTGAGGAAGTTGAACCTGGACACAGGCACATGAGCCAGCTGTACGGACTTTTCCCTGGCCACAGCATTAATGTTACCCGTTCACCCCTCCTTGCAAAGGCTGCCCACAACACCATAGAAAAACGACTTGCAAACGGAGGAGGACATACGGGCTGGTCTCAGGCATGGATTTTAAACTTCCGTGCAAGTTTGCATGAGGCCCCCGAAGCCTACGAATCATTTGTTTCGCTTTTAAGGAATTCTACTCTAACAAACCTGTTTGACAATCATCCCCCCTTCCAGATTGATGGAAACTTTGGTGCTCTTGCAGGAGTAACAAGGATGATTGTTCAAAGCGAGATTGTTTCTGGCGCAGTAGAGTGCACCCTGCTTCCTGCCTTACCCGAACAGTGGAAGAACGGAAACCTTAAGGGAGTGTCTTTAAAGGGCAACCTTAAAGCTGACATTTCTTGGAAAAACGGAGCTGTCTGTTCCGCAAAGATTTATGCAAAGAATGACGGTTCACACATTGATTCTGTGGTAATCTGCTACAGGGACAAGCGTTACGAAGCCCATCTTGCAGGCGGTTCACTAAATGTAATGAACATTCTTCCCACAACCGTGCAGGAATAAAAAAATGCCTTGAGGAAGAGAAGCCCCAAGGCATAAAACACAATTGCTGGAAATGTTATTCCGAAAAGTTAAGTCCTAGTATACGAATGCCCTTGAAGCAACCTCGTCTACCCTTGCCTGAAGATTTTCTTGCTGAATCTGTTCGCAGAAAAATTTAAGTTGGGTTGGCGAAAAATAAAGTTCCTCATAAGGCGAATAGGTGTTCTGAGAAGTTGTTGCAAGTGTTGACGGGAAGCGCAGTACAAAATAGGGCAGTCCGTCTATGAACTTGCAGTTTGCGTGGAAGGAGCCCTTTGTGGTTCCGTTGGCCGGAGTTGCTACGCCCCAAAAAACTTCGCATGCGCCGCTGTAAAATGCATTTGCAGAAGTTGGTTTTGCATCTACCAAAGTGGAAGCTTCCTGCATTTCGATGAATTTTGTTGCCGCACTGATTATTCCTTCCCTAGCCTGTTGTCCAAAAATAAGGCAGAGGCTGTTTGCACCGCTTCTGTAGTAGATTTCTATATTGTTTGAACGGGGTACAAAGTAGAATTTTGAAATCTGCTTAACCTTAAGCTTGTTAAAGCTGAGCGACATGCCGAAAAACTCATCCAGCTGAATGGGGTCTATGTCGGCTACGAATGTAGGATACTTCTGTGCATTTACGGTAGGAAGTGCCGTGCCCGTGCCGATTGCTGTTGACTGATAACTGCCAGTATCGCCATAAGCGGCAAGTACTGCATCGGATGTGCTACTGGTTTTGCAGGAAGAAAGAGCTGCTGCTCCCAAAGTTGCGGTCGCCAAAAACGCCCAGACTGTTCTTTTCATTATTAAACCTCTTTGTAAGTATAACACCTTTGCATGCAAAAGGAAACTGAAAAAGTTAAAATTTTACAGTCAGAACATCAAATTACTAACATTGTTTTTATTTAAAACTGATGTAAAATGGTATTATGGCATATCTTATTGGTGTAGATTTAGGAACTAGCGGAACAAAAACCGTTATCTTTGACGAGGAAGGCAGAGTCCTTGCTTCTGAAACTGTGGAATATCCCCTGTATCAGCCTAAAAACGGTTGGGCGGAACAGGAGCCTCTTGACTGGTGGAACGCCTCCTGCACTGGCATAAAGGCTGTCCTTTCCAAAAGCGGAATTGACGGTCACGCTGTAAAGGGACTGGGCATAAGCGGACAGATGCACGGTCTTGTCATGCTAGATAAAAACGGAGATGTTCTTAGACGGAGCATAATCTGGTGCGACCAGCGTACTGCTGCCGAATGTGACGAGATAACGCAGAAGGTTGGCAGGGAACGCCTTATTCAGATTACAGCAAATCCTGCACTTACTGGTTTTACGGCAAGTAAAATTCTTTGGGTAAGGAATAATGAGCCTGAGGTGTACGAAAAGTGTGCCCATATTCTTCTTCCAAAAGACTATGTCCGTTACATGCTTACTGGAGAATTTGCCACTGAAGTAAGTGACGCAAGCGGAATGCAGCTTCTGGATGTTCCCGCAAGAAAATGGTCTGATGAAGTCCTTTCCAAGCTGAACATAGACAAGTCCCTTCTTGCAAAAGTATATGAATCTCCTCAGGTAACAGGTACCGTCAGTGCAAGGGCGTCAGAATTGTGCGGTCTTCCTGCAGGAACTCCTGTTGTGGGAGGTGCTGGAGACAATGCCGCTGCTGCAGTTGGAACAGGAACAGTCCGCGACGGAATAGCCTTTACCACACTGGGAACAAGCGGAGTAGTTTTTGCCCATACTGATAAAATCAGCATAGATCCTCTGGGTAGGGTGCACACTTTCTGCTGTGCCGTTCCAGGTGCATGGCATGTCATGGGCGTAACTCAGGCTGCGGGGCTTTCGTTAAAGTGGTTCAGGGACAACTTCTGTCAAGCGGAGATTGAAACAGCAAAGGGAATGGAGGTTGACCCCTATTACCTTATGGACAAAGAGGCAGAAAAAATCCCCATAGGATGCGACAGTCTTCTTTACATGCCCTACCTTATGGGTGAGCGTACTCCCCACCTTGACCCTGACTGCAGGGGCGTATTCTTCGGACTTAGCGCTCGGCATACAAGGCAGCATCTGCTTCGTGCTGTCATGGAAGGCGTAGCTTACAGTCAGCGTGATTCCGTAGAGGTTCTGCGTAGCATGGGAGTTACCATAAAGGATATGCTAGCATGCGGAGGCGGAGGCACAAGTTCACTGTGGCGTCAAATGCTTGCCGATGTTTATGGCTGCCCTGTAAAAACTGTTACCAGCAAGGAAGGTCCTGCCCTAGGTGTTGCCATTCTTGCAGGAGTGGGAACAGGCGTCTATTCTTCCGTACAGGAGGGATGTGCGTCAGTTATAAAGACAAATCCCCCACAAAATCCCCTTGCAGAAAATTCCCTTGCATACGAAAAGTATTACGGTCTGTACAAAAAACTGTATCCGTCTTTAAAGGAAAGTTACAAGGCTCTTTCCAAACTGTAAGAGCATGGAGGTATTATGAAAATAAAGAGTGTGTTTTGCCAGTCATTTGCAAAATATGGAAAAGTTCTTACCGGTTACGATGTAAAGGCGCTTTTAAAAAAACTTGATGAAACTACGCCCTGTCCAAAAGATGCCACCGTTTACGAACCCAGCGATTCTGGCCTGGAAAGCCTTCCCATTATGCAGGAGTTTACCCAGAACGCATACGGCGGACTTCCAGTGCAAATAGGCTACTGCAACGGATTTAATACAAAACTGAATTGTCTGGAATATCATCGGGGAAGCGAACTTAACATTCCCTCCACCGACATGATTCTTCTGCTTGCAAAAAGCGAGGACATCATCCGTGGAAAACTGAACACCCGAAAGGTTAAGGCCTTTTTCGTGCCAGCAGGAACAGTGGTTCAGGTTTACGAAACTACGCTGCATTATGCTCCATGTTGTGCCCTTAATGCGGACGGAAATCCATCAGAAGGCTTTAGGGTAATTATTGTCCTTCCTAAAGACACAAATACGGCAAAGCCGCAAGTGTCAGAAAAAAATGAGGAAGACAAAATGCTTTGGGCAAAAAACAAATGGCTTCTGGCTCATCCTTCCTCCAGCGAGGCAAAACAGGGTGCCTATGTTGGCCTAACAGGAAAGAACATAGACCTAAAAAATTTATAGTTTCCGTAGAAAAAAATTCATGTTTGAATTTTACGGATAAAGTTTATAATTAAATTTATAAGAGGAGTAATTAAATGCTGCAGAATATTCCCGAAGTAAAACTTGGAATCATTGCGGTAAGCCGCGATTGTTTTGTAATTTCCCTTTCAGAAAAAAGAAGGGCTGCAATTGTAAAGGCATATGCTGGACTTAACGCAGAAACACCGCTGTACGAGGCAAAGACAACGGTAGAAAACGAAAGCGACATGCTTAAGGCTGTTGACGAAGTAAAGAATGCAGGATGCAATGCGCTGGTAGTCTTTCTTGGAAACTTTGGACCCGAAACACCTGAAACACAGATTGCCCAGCGCTTTGACGGTCCTTGCATGTTTGTTGCCGCCGCAGAAGAAACTGGTAAGGATTTGATTAACGGACGAGGAGACGCCTACTGCGGAATGCTTAACTGTTCCTACAACCTTAACCTTCGTCACATTCCGGCCGTCATTCCAGAGTATCCTGTTGGAACTGCCGAAGACATTGCAAAAATGATTGTAGATTTTATTCCTGTTGCACGCACCCTACTGGGACTGCACAGCCTTAAAATCATAACATTTGGACCGCGCCCTCAGGACTTCTTTGCATGTAATGCTCCAATAAAAGGCCTGTACGATTTAGGTGTAGAAATAGAAGAAAATTCCGAACTTGATTTGCTTGTTTCTTACCGCGAGCATAAGGACGACAGCCGCATAGCAGATGTTGCAAAAGACATGGCTGAAGAACTTGGCATGGAAGGAAACAATTATCCCGACATGCTGCCCCGTATGGCACAGTTTGAACTTACCCTGATTGACTGGGCAGAAAAGCACAAGGGCTCAAGAAAGTATGTGGTGTTTGCAGACAAATGTTGGCCTGCATTCCCAAAAGAGTTTGGATTTGAACCCTGCTATGTAAACAGCCGCCTTGCCTCGCGTGGAATTCCTGTTGCCTGCGAAGTAGACATTTTTGGCGCCCTGTCTGAATACATTGGAACATGCATCTCTGGCGAATGCGTTACCCTGCTAGACATTAACAATTCCGTTCCAAAAGATATTTACGAAAACGACATCAAGGGAAAGTTTGCCTACAACTACAAACTGGAAGACACCTTTATGGCCTTCCATTGCGGAAACACTCCCTTCTGCAGACTGAACAAAAGTTCAAAACCCGGCGTAAAATATCAGCTGATTCAAAACCGTCTGCTTGAAAACGGCGGTAAGCCAGACTTTACCCGAGGCACCCTTGAAGGCGACATTGCGGCAAGCAAAATTACCTTCTTTAGGTTGCAGTCAAGTGCCGACACAAAACTTAAGGCCTACATTGCTCAGGGAGAAATTCTTCCAGTGGCAACTCATTCCTTCGGAGGAATAGGAGTGTTTGCAATTCCAGAAATGGGTCGCTTCTACCGCCATGTGCTTATTAGCAAAAACTATCCTCACCACGGAGCGGTTGCATTCAGCCATGTAGGAAAAGCCCTGTATACTCTGTTCCAGTATCTTGGCATTGAAGACATTGCATACAATCAGCCTGCAGGAGTCTTGTACAAAGACGAAAATCCTTTTGCATAGTTTTTGACAGCGACTGTTAAAATGCAGACAAAAAAAGGGGCCTTCAGACAGAAGGTCCCTTTTTCTTAGGATTTAAATTGCGTCTTACAGAATTCCAATTCCTGTAAGAAGAATAATTAGCAGAAGGACGGGAGCGACAAATTTTATCATGATGATGTACAAAGTCTTTCTTCCAAACTTTTCTCCGTTCAGGGTAATTTCGTCAATTGTTGTCTTAGGCTTTGCAACCCAGCCTATGAGAATGCAGGTAAGAAGACCTACAATAGGCATAAGGATGTTGTTGCTTGCGTAGTCAAGTATGTCCAAAATCTGTGCAACGCTTCCGTTAGGCAACTTAAGTTCAAAGTAGAATTTATTGTAGCCCAGGCATACTATTACCGAAATGACAATGGTTGTAAGTGCCATGATCACAGTAGACTTTTTTCTGCTCCACTTGAATTTGTCCATCATGCTAGAGGTAATTGCTTCAAGAATGGAAACAGCAGAAGTAAGGGCCGCAAACAGAACCATTACAAAGAAAATCAGTCCGATGAATTCTCCAAATGCGCCAAGAGAATTAAAAATCTTTGGTAGCGTAATGAACATAAGTCCGGGGCCAGCAGACATTCCTTCTTTTCCCGAAAAGGCAAATACTGCCGGAATAATCATCATTCCTGCAAGAAAGGCAATTCCCGTATCAAAGATTTCAATCTGATTTACCGACTTTCCAAGGTTAACGCTCTTCTTCATGTAGGAACCGTATGCAACCATAATTCCCATTGCAATAGAAAGTGAATAGAAAAGCTGACCCATTGCATCAAGACAGACTGTTAGAAATCCCCTTAGGGTAAGACCCTTAAAACTGGGAATAAAATAAATTGCCGCACCCTGAAGACCTGTTCTGGTAATTCCCGTGGTCTCATCAGTGTGAGAAATGAAAAGTGAGTAAATGGCAAGGAAGAGTACGATTATTACAAGAATTGGCATGAGGATTTTTGAATACTTTTCTATGCCGTGCTCAACGCCCTTGTAAACAATTACAAAGCAAAGGGCCGCAAAAAGGACTGTATAAAAAATCGGCTGCCACTGTGAACTTATGAATCCAGAAAAATAACCGTCTTCAACGGCAACCTGTCCTTGGAAGGCAAGGTAAGAAAATGCGTATTTTAAAACCCAGCCACCTATAACGCAGTAGTAAGGATAGATTATAAAGGGAACCACGAATGCAAAAATGCCTAAGAATCCCCACTTGGGATTAATGTGCTTGTAAGCCGTAAGAGGGCTTTCCTGAGTCTTTCGTCCTATTGCAATTTCGGTAATGAGAAGTGTAAATCCAAATGTAAGGGCAAGAATAAGGTAGACCAAAAGAAAAAGTCCGCCGCCGTCTTTTGCCGCCAGATAGGGGAAGCGCCAAATGTTTCCCAAACCAACAGCACTTCCTGCCGCTGCTAAAACGAATCCCAAAGAACCTGTAAAAGAGTTTCTCTGCTTTGCTTGAGTTTCCATAAACCACCTCTATTTTTTTTGTACCAAAACTATAGCATAAAAAAATCTTAGAATCTATCTTGACAAGGGTAAGGGGGTTCTGTAATATCTTCTAGTTAGCATATGCTAACATTTGGAGCATTTATGTCATCACAAAAAAAAGGTCTTGTCGCCTGGATAATGGAATTTGCAGGCGAGAAAAAAAGTCAGTATTTTGTAAGCGTTCTGTTTGCAATATGCAGTGTAGTGTGTGCCATGGCACCTTACTTCATGATTGTAAAAATCGTAAGGCAGCTAATGGATGGTGTTCGCGACTGGAATATCTATCTTCCTGAGTGCGGTTTGGTCGCCCTCTTCTGGCTGGGGAATGTGCTCTTTCATGCAGTCTCCACTTCAATTAGCCATGTTGCTACATTCAATCTTCTGGGTAACATCCGAAAAAAAATGTGCGACAAGCTTACCCGTGTTCCCCTTGGAACAGTTCTAGACATGCCTTCTGGTTCGCTAAAAAGCATTATGGTGGAACGGGTAGACAGCATGGAAACAACTCTTGCCCACATTGTTCCCGAATATACTTCTAACATTCTGCTTTCCATTGCTCTGGTGGTTTACCTTTTTGTTATGGATTGGCGTCTTGCACTTGCCTGTCTTGCAGTTCTTCCCATCGGACTGATTGCCCTGTGCTTTATGTTTAAGGACAGCCCTGCAAGATTTCAGAATGCGCTTGACAAGACAAAGGCTTTAAACGATACCGCAGTTGAATACATTAACGGAATTGAAGTAATAAAGGCTTTTGGAAAGTCAAAGTCTTCCTACGAGCGTTTTGTGGTTGCTGCAAAGGAAGGTTCCGACTGCTATGTTGAATGGATGAGGAGCTGCATCTGGGCTCATGCCGTTGCAACCGTGGTAACTCCTTCTCTTTTGCTTTCGCTTCTTCCCATTGGAGGAGTAATGTTCTTTAAGGGACTTATAGACGCTCCTCTTTTCATTACCGTAATCATTCTTGCGGTGTGTGCCATTCAGCCCTTCCTAATTGCCTTTACCTACCATGACGACATTGCAAAGGCTGGTGCAATTTTTGGTGAAGTAGGTTCAATTATGGACTTGCCTGAACTGGTTAGACCAAGTGTGAGTTCCTCTACTCCTTCTGACGATTCAATCGAACTTAAGGATGTCCGATTCAGTTACCATAAGGGCATTGAAGGTGAAGAAAAAAAGGAAATACTTCACGGAATAAGCATGAGTCTTCCAAAGGGTTCCTACACTGCATTTGTAGGTCCAAGTGGTAGCGGAAAGTCTACCATTGCACGCCTTATTGCTTCCTTGTGGGATGTGGACTCGGGCAGCATAGAAATTGGCGGCGTAAACATAAAGGACATGCCTCTTGAAGAATATAACAGCAGGGTTGCCTATGTTTCTCAGGACAACTTCTTGTTCGACATGAGTGTAAGAGACAACATTCGTCTGGGGCGTGAAGGTGCCACTGATGCGGAAGTTGAAGAAGTTGCAAAGAAGTCCGGTTGTTACGATTTTATAATGTCTCTTGAAAACGGATTTGATACAATCGTTGGCGGAAGCGGAGCGCACTTGAGCGGAGGAGAAAGGCAGCGCATTGCCATTGCCCGTGCCATGATGAAGGACGCTCCCATCGTAATACTTGATGAGGCCACAGCCTACACTGATCCGGAAAACGAAGCCATAATACAAAACTCCGTGGCTCAGCTTGTAAAGGGTAAGACGCTTATAGTTATTGCCCACAGACTTTCTACGGTAAAGGATGCCGACTGTCTTTATGTAATCAGAAATGGTCAAATAGACAGTAGCGGAACTCACGAAGAACTTCTTGCCATGAACGGTCTTTATAAGGATATGTGGGAAGCCCACATCAGTGCAAAGGATGAATAAAAAGAAGGGATAAAAGTATGTTTGAAACATTGATAAAATTCTTTAAATTCTGTGACACCGAAAACCGCAAAAAGTTTTACGGTTCAATTATTGTAGGCATATTCAACTCGCTCTTTATGGCGCTTAGAATTGGTGCCGTTGCAGTCATGCTCAGGGGTGTCATTGCAAAAGCGGTAGACGGCGTACCCTTCGAAATGCAAACAGTTTGGATGTCCTTTGCCATCATGTGTGTAAGTGTTATTGGCGGAATAATTACCCGAAAAATTACTGCAATGTGGCAGTGCGAGGGTGGTTACCGAACATGTGCAAAAAAGCGCATAGAAATTGCGGAACATCTTCGCTATCTTCCCATGGGATACTTTAACGAAAACAGTCTTGGAGAAATTACTTCCGTTACGACAAACACAATGGAAGGCGTAGGAGATGTTGCCACCCGTGCTGTCATGATGGTCTTTCAGGGGCTTTTGGATACCGCACTGATTATAGTAATGCTCTTTTTCTTTGACTGGCGCATTGCCCTTGTGGGACTAGGCGGATTTGCCTTGTTTGAATTTGTAAACCTCTTTATGCGTTTTGCTGTAAAAAATGTTTCTGCTCAGAAAATTCGTGACGATGCTGCTGAAATTGGAAAAGTTCTTGAATACATTCAGGGAATTGCAGAAGTAAAGGCTTACAATCTTGCAGGCAAAAGAAGCAGAGAATTAAACGAAGTAATAGACAGAAGAAAAAAGACTTTGATTAAAATGGAAATGAGGTGCATTCCCGTTTCCAACATACAGTCTCTGGTAGCAAAGCTAAGTGGAGTTGCTATAATGCTTGCCAGCATAAGTTTTTATCTTTCTGGAACCATGAGCCTTGCAGACTGTTCCACAATGTTGGTATGTTCCTTCATGCTGTTTAATGCACTGGAGGCCGGAGGAAATTATTCTGCGCTACTCAGAACAATAGATATTGGTGTTTCAAAGGCAAACGCAATTCTTTCTCTGCCGACTATGGATATTGAAGGCAAGGACATTCCTTCACTCTCCGCCGAAAAGACAGATATAGAAACAAAGACGATTGACTTTGCATACGATTCATCTTCAGCCAATCCAAGAAAAATAATAGACGGAGTTTCGCTTTCCATTCCTGCAAAAAGTACTGTTGCCATTGTAGGACCTAGCGGTGGCGGTAAGACAACTTTATGCCATCTTCTGGCACGCTTCTGGGATGTTGACAGCGGAGAAGTTAATCTTTCTGGCCGGAATGTAAAGGACTACAGCATGGATTCCCTTATGCAGAACTACAGTTTTGTATTCCAGAATGTTTACCTCTTCCACGACACCATTGCAAACAACATCCGCTTTGGCGAACCAAATGCTCCCATGGAAAAAGTTATTGAGGCTGCAAAAAAAGCATGCTGCCACGACTTTATTTCTGCACTGCCCAACGGATACGACACCGTTATTGGAGAAGGCGGTTCCAGTTTAAGTGGCGGAGAAAGACAGCGCATTTCCATTGCAAGGGCAATTATGAAGGATTCCCCAATAATTATTCTGGACGAGGCCACTGCAAATGTTGATCCCGAAAACGAAAGGGACCTTATGCATGCTGTGGAAGAACTGACGAGAGAAAAAACCGTCATCATGATTGCTCACAGGCTTAAGACAGTTCGCAATGCAGATAAAATTATTGTGCTTGATAAGGGAAAAATAGTGGAGCAGGGTAAGCATGAAGAACTTGTTTCTAACGGTGGAATTTATGCTCGCTTCATTGACTCAAGAAAGCGGGCGGTAAGCTGGAAGTTGTAGCATGTGGTGGACTTTCTTACTTGCTCTTATTCCAGTTGCTCTTGCTGTTTTTATAACGGTAAGAAAAATCCGCAAAGGTTCTTCTTGCTGTGGCGAACGGGAAGAGGCTGCAAAAAAAATTCGGGTGAGGGATAAAGATAAATCGCATTACCCTTACAGTTACAAACTGACTGTAGATGGAATGCACTGTTCCAACTGTGTAAGGAATGTGGAAAACTCCCTTAACGCTTTGGACGGTTTGTGGGCGACTGCATCTTTGGAAAAGAAAGAAGTGACTGTTCTTTCAAAAAAAGAAATGGACTCTCACGAACTTGAACGGATTGTTGGGCAGGCGGGATACACGGTTCTGTCCTGCACATAAAGGAGAAAATATGAAAACACTTGTTGATTTGCAAAAAGACGACAGCGCAAAGATTCTGTCTGTAGACGGAGACTTGCGTTTTGTGAGCAGAATCACATCAATCGGTCTTACGCCGGGATGTGAGGTAACGGTTGTAAAAAATGAAAAGAGGCGTCCGCTTCTAGTTTACTCCAGAGACACCATGATAGCTTTGAACAGAAACGAATGTAAAAACATTTTGATAGAGGAATAAAGATGAACGAAAAAAATGAAACTGTAATCGCTCTGCTTGGTCAGCCAAACAGTGGAAAGTCTACTGTGTTTAATGCCCTTACTGGACTTAAACAGCATGTGGGTAACTGGCCTGGAAAGACTGTAGAAAAAAAGGAAGGCTCGTTTGAATACAATGGAAAAAAGTATATGGTTGCCGACCTTCCTGGAACATACAGCCTTTCTGCAAACTCTGACGAGGAAATTATAACTCGCGACTACATTGCAAGCGGTAAGGCTGATGTGGTGTGTATTCTTGCAGACAGTTCCCAGTTGGAACGAAGTCTTTTTATGCTTGCAGATTATGCTGGAATAACGGTTCCTACATTTCTGCTTCTTAACATGAGCGATGTTGCATTGGAACAGGGAAAGAAAATAGATGCTGCCGCCATAGAAAAAAAACTTGGCATACCGGTAGTTCTGTTTTCAGCACAGGATAAGAAAAACTACAGTGCATTTTATTCTGCTCTGGAAGAAACTGTATCCAAAAAGTCAGTGCTTGATTCATCAGCATTGGAAAGCCGTTACGAAAAAATAGAAGCCTATAGGGAAATAAAGTCAATTGTTCCCGACGGAGTGATTCCCTGCTATTCTTCCGCATGGCTTAGTGCAAAATCTCTCGAAGGCGATGCTCCTGTAATTGCAAAAATTAAGGTGGCCCTTGATGACGGCAAGAGGAGTCAGTTTGAAAGCATTCTTGAAAAAGTTGAAAGGGGAGTGCTTCTTACAGGAGAAAATAAATTTGCGTGGATAGATGAACTTTTAAGCGGTGCAGTTAGCGCTCAAAAGAAAAAGGTAAGCCTTGGAAAATTTGACCGCATGATTCTTCATCCTGTATGGGGTAAGCCAGTTGTGGTTGTTACGATTCTTCTTGGACTTTTGGCTTCGTTCATTCCGGCTCTTCCCTTTATGGGAGTAGGTTCTGTAATAGGCGGACTTTCTGTTCCCCTTGCAAACGCTCTTACTTCCGCAGGATGTCCTGCATTTGTAACTTCTCTTTTAAGTGATGTCGTAATCCGTTCCATCGGATTCATTCTTCAAATGCTGGGATTCGTATTTGGCGTTACGCTGGTGTTTGGTCTTTTGGAAGAAATAGGAGTAATGGCTCGCATTTCTTATGTCTTTGACAATACCATGGCAAAACTTGGACTTCAGGGTAAGTCTGTAATGCCTTTCCTTGTAAGTTTTGGTTGTACTATGGGTGGTGCTGCAGGTACCCGAGTTATTGATAACTGGGGACAAAAAGTTCTTACCATAGCACTGGCCTGGGCTGTTCCCTGTGGTGCTGCTTGGTCTATTGTTCCCATGCTGTCTACCGTATTCTTTGGTGCTTGGGCTCCTGTAATAATCATCGCAATTCTTTTGGTGATGATTCTTCACATGTGGCTTACCGCAAAAGTGTTTGGAGGAAAACTTGTAAAAAAGGAAGACCGTTACGGAATGATTATGGAACTTCCTCCCTACCACAAGCCAAAGTGGGGTGCGCTCTTCCGCTATGTTTTGGGAAGGACAAAAGACACTTTCTTCCGCGTGCTTAAAGTTGTGCTTCTTGTTGCAGTGGTGTTCTGGCTTCTTTCATTCTCTTCTACGGGACTGATGGAAAATTCAATTCTGTACAAAGTGGGAACTGTAATTGAACCTTTTACAAAACTCTTTGGAATGAGTTGGCAACTGTTCATGGCCTTTATTGCCTCCTGTGTTGGAAAGGAAGGTGCAATCGGCGTGCTGGGAACAATTTTCTCTGGAAGTGGTTCTTCAATTGGCATGGCAACTGTAATGGGAGAAGCCTCTATTGCAAATGTTAATGAACTTCTTCTTGCAAATGTTTCTAAGCCTGAAGCCCTTGCGTTTATTTTTGCAATTACATTTAACATGCCCTGCATTGTTGCTCTTGCCGCAACCTATCAGGAAACTCATTCTGCAAAGTGGACGGCGATAATTGCAGTTTACTACACTGTTCTGTCTCTGGTTCTTGCAGGAATCGCCTATCACATAGGACTGTTGATTTGGTAAAACTGATTGAACTGCTCAAGGACGGAAAGTCCCGCTCCATAGAAATGATTGCGGTGGAACTGAACACCTCAACCAACTATGTGCTTCGGGAGATGGAATTTCTTGAGCATGCAGGATACATTAAACGGGTTCTAAACACTGGTGCGAGCTGCAAAAAAAATTCTTGTGCCGGATGTTCGGGCTGTGCTTCTCACGGTAATGGCAAGACATGTTCGGGCTGTCTTCCTGACGGCGGCTTTAAGAATATGGGAGAAATGTGGGAATTTAATGTATAATCTTGTACATGGGCTCTTCTCCGGGGCGGAGTTCAAGAATGTTCTGCTCGCAGGGAAGGGCCTCGCTTGGGTCGTGGGTTACATGTAGCAGCGTAGTGGTTCCGGTTTGGGCAACTGTTTCCAAAAGGTCAAGGACAAGCTGCCGGTTTTCTTCGTCCAGTCCGTGACAGGGTTCGTCAAGAATGAGTACGCAGGGACTTTTTACCGCCGCCCTTAGGATAAGAATTGCGCGTTGCTCTCCGTAGGAAAGTGAACCGAATGCTTCGTTTGCTCTTTTTTCAAATCCGGCAAGTTTTAGCCATGCAAGGGCAGTAGCTTTTTCAAAATCTGTTGGGGCTTCGTAGAGACCTATGCTGTCTTTAAATCCGCTTATGATTACATTCTGAATTGTAGTGCCGCCTACCATTCTGTATTCTACATGTAGACGGTAACTTACTATGCCAAGTTTTTTTCGAATGTCCCAAATAGTTTCTCCAGTACCCCGTCGCTTACCAAAGAGACTTACATTTTCGCGGAAGACCTGCATGTTGTCGCCAGTAATAAGTTCTAGCATTGTTGTCTTTCCAGAGCCGTTTGGTCCCCGTATGAACCAATGTTCTCCTCTGTTTACAGTCCAGTTCATGTGCACAAGAACCTTGTGGTCGCCCCATCCCACATTTACATCTTCAAATCGTATAAGTTCAGAAGGAGATTCTTCCGCATTAAGTTCGTCTGTAAGAATTCGGCTTTCTTTTCTAATTGATTCAAGGGAGGCAAGAAATTCTTCCTTTGTTTTTTCCCTGGTAAGCGCTTTTTCTTCTTGGCGTTTTTTATAAAGGGATTCATATTCAGCTTTTGCTCCGCAGAAGGAAATTTTTTTGTCCGCAAACTCAAGAACCTTGTTTATGCTTTGGGGAATTTCTGTAAATCGGTCTGTACACAAAATGACTCTAGGAAAATCTTCCGCGTTCTGTTTTGCTTTTACCTGACGGTCTGCCATGCTGTCAAAAAAATCAAGGAGTATTTTTCTTGAAGATGCATCCAGGCCTGCAAAAGGATTGCTTAGTATGAGGAGCTTGCATCCTGAAAGTAGTGAACGGCAAAGGAGCATTCGCCTTATTTCTCCAGTGCTCATGTAACGGAGTCCCCGGTCCAGAATCTTTTCTACTCCGCATAGTTTTACTTCGGGAAGGGTTTCAAGACGGTTTGCAATAGACGGTAATGGGTCGCTTCTCTTTTTGCTTCCTCCAAGAACTTCGCATAAAAATCTTCGTCCTGTTCTGCCTTCGTCTTCTCTGTTAAGAATTTCGCTTTCATCGTTTGCCCTTTCTTCTTCAATAAGGTGGGCCGCCTTTTCCAGAGAGACAATATCAGTTTTGTCTTTAAACAGGTTGCTGTAAAGAGAATGGTTTTCTTGAGGAACAAAGTCCAGCTCTCCTGCAAGGGCACGGATAAATTCCCCAGTACCGGAACCGTTTGAGCCTATGACAAGCCAGGCCTCGCCTTCGCACATTTTAAAGCTGATATCCGAAAGAAGTTGTCTTGATTTTGTTGCAACGGAACACTTTTCTACGCTGATTAATGTTTTGCTCATTGTTATGCCTTTTTTAGTTGGTGTGGAATTCATCCCATTTTGTATTGTGCAGAATGTCAGTTACCGCAAGGTGGATTCGCTTTTGCGCTTCTGTTCCTGACAGTTGCATTTTTTGAATGAAGCCTATGTCGTAGTAACCTATTGCGTGTCCTGCTGAATGAATTGAAAATCCTGATTTGTAGGGGCCGTTTTCAAGAACAATTTTTGGCACCAGTCCTATTCCCAGTCCCAGTGTTGCAAGGGCCATAACCGCTTCGTTTCCTTCTGTTTCTGCCGCAATAATGGGCTTTACATTACGGCTTTTTATCCATGCGTCAAACCTTCTTCGGGCAAGTCCTGCTTTTGGAAGGATGAGTGGAACTGACGAAACAATGTCCTGAGGGCTTCCGTTTATGCTGCTGAAAGTTCCTGTGCTGCTTGCTACAAATACAAGGGGGCTTGTGCGGACAGAAACACAGTCTATGCCTTCAAAGCCTGTGTCTGGAATTGCTGCAACGGCAAGTTCTGCCCTGCCTTCCCTAACCGCATTTACGGCTCCAGCAGGGTCTCCAGTTTCTACTGAAAGCTGGATGGAAGGATACTTTGCGGAAAGTTTTTTTATGAAGGGCGGCATTATTGTGTAACAGGCCGTAACGCTAGCGTAAACATGAAGAACGCCTGAAACGCTGTCGCCCTTTTCTGAAAATTCCGACAGAATTTCGGTTTGGTCATCTATGCAGCGTCTGGCAAAGTCTGCAAAGCGTTTGCCTTTTTCGGTAAGGGTTACCTCCCGGTTGTCCCTGTCAAAGAGGATTACTCCAGTTTCTTCTTCAAGGCGACTTATCATACGACTGAGCGCTGAAGGACTCAGGTTTACTTCCTGTGCGGCTTTTGCAAAGTGTAAAGTCCTGCTTAAATGAAGGAATGCGTTCAGTTCGTAAAAATCCATGCATACAGTGTACGGAGAAAAGCCTTTTTTTTCAAGGCTATGGGCTAGCCATAAAAATTGTCAAAAAATGCAAAAAAGACCTTTTTTTACTGCCAAATATGATGTATACTATTGTTAGTAACTTTTTTGGAGGAACTATGAAAAAAATCATAATGGTAGCACTTGTGGCATTGGCGGCAGCAACTGCCTTTGCACAGACTTCAGCCTTTAATCCTAATGGCAAGGTTTCATCGTATACAAAAACTTCTTACTCGGTGAATTCACGCTTTGGCGAATACTTCCGCTCTGTAACCTCAAAGATAACTTATGTTTTTGATGCGACAGGTCTTGTGACTTCAATTTCTGACTACAGCGCAAAAGATGTTCTTCTCGACCGTATTGTTTACGAGTACGATACTGCTCGCAATTTGCTTTCTTCAAGTTTTTACGATTCTTCGGACAGTCTTGTTTACAAAACTGTAAATGCTTACGATGCTAGCGGACGCCTTACCGAGGAGTCCGACTATGACGGAAAAAACAATCTGTCTGGAAAGACAATCTATAAGTATGACGGTAAAAAGGTGACACAGTCTTACTATGATAAGAACGGCGCACTTCTTGCACGCACAATTATTCAGCTTGATGATGACAACCGAACTGCAGAAGAGGCTCTTTATTTTGATGACGGCTCTCTGGATGAAAGACGGGTATATTCATACACTGATTCTGGAGCGATTTCTGTAATCGAAACATTTGACCGCTATGACGCAAGCACTGGACGCACTGAGTACCGCTACAACGACAACGGTTCAATTAGCGAAGTTCGACTCTTTTCTGGTAACGGCGTTCTGTATGAGCGCAGAATCTACCGCAACGATGCCAGTGGCAATCCTACTCAGATTACATTCTATTCTGTAGCAGAAAAGTTTGGCGGCATTGCAAACGAAATGCTTTCTATTGAGACATTTACTTACAAGAAATAAGTTCCTGTGCATTACGCAAAAAACCTCCGTCTTCTTGGGCGGAGGTCTTTGTTTTTAAAGGGTTGCTGTTGTTCTTTTTGGGTTTAGATACTCTGTGCAAGGGTCTCTATGTCTTCCAAGGGCAGGCCTGTGTATTTTGCTATGTTTGCCACTGACACTTCTCCGGAGTTAAGCATGTTGAGTGCAAGGTCACGAGTAGCCTGGGAGATGCCTTGAGAGATGCCTTGAGAGATGCCCTGCTTTAAGCCGGTTTCCATGCCTTGCTCCAGACCTTTTTCCATTCCGTCTTCGAAGGCTTCCTCCCTTTGAACGGCTATGTCGGTC
>CALCRU010000059.1 GCA_937894335.1 uncultured Treponema sp.
AGCGGCAAAAGTTTTTGTGTTTGCAGAAAATGTTTTAGGAAGAAAAGCGTTAGGGATAGTAGCGGCGGCGTTAGCCGTTGCGGAACATAGGGAACGGCGCTGCGTAGCAGGGCAAAAACAGTCCAGTGGACTGTATTTAGTGAGTCTCCGAGCAACTGCGTTGCGAAGGCATAGTGAAGCAATGGAGATAGGTGCGAAGCACCAGACGTAACCGCGGATAGCCCGATTATGATACAGACTTACCAACCTCATATACTATTTTTTCAAAATTCCTTGCAGAAAACGACGCAAAGCAGAGTATTCGCCCCATGGAGTAGGTTTATGCTTACTTGTGATAATGCGTTCCGCAAAAGGCTATATATACAACATCATTCTCTATTTTGTAGATGATTCTGTGATATTCATCAATGCGGCGACTCCAAAATCCGGAAAAATCACCTTTCAGAGGTTCTGGTTTTCCAAGCCCTGTGTAGCCGTTTCTGTCTATGTCTTTTAAAATCTCGTTTGCTTTTTTCAGCAGTTTTTTATCATTTTGTAAAGCGAGATAATCCTGCCAGGCAATATCCGACCAGTTCTTATTCATCATTACACCTCTATCAAATCATGCTGAGAATATTTGCCTTCGTTTATTTGTTTAATGGATTCTCTAAGAACTGCCTGGTTTTCTTCGCTCCAGAATGGATCGGCCTTTACTTCAAAGGGAATGCGGTTTTCCCGAAGGGCGACTTTTGCCGTCATGTTAAAAAAAGCGGAAACAGTAAGTCCTATAGAATCACAAAATCCCTCAAAAGCCGTCTTTGTGCTGTCGTCCATTCTAATGCTGACTGTTGCCATAATCATACCTCCAAAATACTAAGATTATACTTACATTGTAATGCATAGTCGCACAAATGTCAAATTTATTTGAACAAATCAATACATTGTCATTGTTTCAGAGGAGTTTATGCATGAAAAATCAGCCTTTCTTTCCACAGCGTCCAAAATCAAAACCCATAATCTACGAAGTGGGCTACACGAAGCGAGCCATAGAAGAACGGATGAAAGAGCATTATCCCACATTAACGCCTGCGCAATCATGGAAATTGGGAATTTTTCCCAAACTGATTGTAGGTTGAAAGAGAGTCAGATATGAATGCCTGGCTGGCAGTTATTCTTCTACGGCAGAAAAAAGTGTTGGGGCAGAAAAGTCATAGCCGTTTGCGTCGTCGGGTATGTCGTCGGAAGAAAACTTCATGTCGGTAAATCCGCTGGGGGCATACTTTATTGTCCAAGTTTCACTTACGGTTTTTGTGCTTTTAAACAGGATGCCGTCTGTGCTTTCCTTAACAGAAAAGACTATGGAACCAACTTTTACTTCGTAAGTGCCACTCCACTTTTTGGAACCGAATCTTGTGATCTGCTCAAGGGTCATGGTTCCGTCGTCAAGGCATTCTATTGTAGTTGTATACTTTCCGTTTACAAAAGACCATTTTCCTGCAAATACGCTTGTAGAAATGTCCCTAATCTGACCGTCTATGTTGCGTCCTGTTTCCTTTACAGCGCCAGTTAAATCAGACCAGAACTGGAGGGTGTCTTCCTTAAGTTGTTCCCAAGAATCGTTCAAGTCCTGAGACACAGAAGATTCGCTAGCAAAAAGAACTGCCACGGACAAAAGACATGTTACAGCAATAAGTGCGACCGTTTTCTTAATTTCAAATTTCATATGCATCCACCTAAAAAAAATAAGGGTAAAAGCAAGACGCTTCTACCCTAAAAAAAACACATGCCCTAGGGCAAGTTACACTTTGAACAGTTCAAGTGCCGTTTCAAGGGCGCTTACACCTTCAGAGTTCTTTGTAGAAGTTTCGTTTACATCACGAATTGCAGACATAATCTGATCGGTACCTGCAACCATTTCGTTCATGCGGTCGTTAATTTTAAGCATAGTCTCGCCAAGAGAAGTCATTTCGTCGGTAACCTGCTTTCCGCTTTCGAGCATTTCAAGAGAACCGTTCTTAACTTCTGCGGTAGACTCGTCTATGCTACGCATTGCTTCAAGAATCTGACTACTGCCTTCGCTCTGTTCCTTCATGGCGCTCATTACAACATCTTCCTGCTGCTTTACGGTCTTTGTCAAATCAAAGATTGTGTTAAACTGCTTTTGCAGGGTCTTTGTACTTTCGCCAACACTGCGAATAACGGCTTCAAGAGCCTTAAGACTTGAGGCAATTTTCTTACCCTGAGTATTTGACTGTTCGGCAAGCTTACGAATTTCTCCTGCAACAACTGCAAATCCCTTACCCGACTCTCCTGCGTGGGCTGCCTCAATGGCGGCGTTCATGGCAAGAAGGTTGGTCTGGTCTGCAATAGACTGGATGATTGTAGACGCCTCTGCAAGACCCTTTGATTCGGCAAGGATTCTGTCGGCAAGTTCTACGCTTTCTACAACACGGCGGTGACCTTCGTCAGAGGCTTTACCCAACTGATCAACGGCCTGACCGTTACGCTCAAGAATGCGAGTTACACTTTCTATGTTTGCAACCATCTGTCTTACGGCAGCAGAACTTTCTTCTACTCCCGAAGACTGGTTTTCTATGCTGTTGTTAAGGTTCTTGATGTTGGTAAGAATTTCACGGGCTGCACTTTCGGCCTGCTCAACTCCAGCAGACTGACCTGCAACTTCATCACGCACATCGCCTATGTTACCAACAATCTGCTGTACGCTTGCAGAAGTTTCTGTCATGTTTGAAGACAGCTCGTTTGCAATGGTAAGGCTCATTTCTACATTGTGCACGACCTTGCCAAGAAGTCCCTTTGTCTTTTCGTAGGCAGCGTTAAGGTCGTTAATAAGAAGACCAAATTCGTCACGGCTTTCAACAGCAATTGCGCTACCGGTATAGTCACCGTCTCCAAAGGATGCACTGAAAATCTGAATTCTCTTAAGGCGGATAAGGAATCCACGAAGAAGGAAGCGAATGTCAAGAATGTTCAGCACAAGGGCAAGCATCATCAGGGGGAACATCTTCTGGAAGAACAGATCCATGACGGTAAACTTTTCGCCCACAGCATCAAGGAAGTAGAAGAAGGGAGCAAGAACACAACAGAACATTCCTATGCTGGTAAGGGCAACAACAAGGGTGTCGCGCATAAGAAGTCCAAAAGACAAATCCTTTTTTCTGAACGGAAGGAAGCTAATCCACTTTTCAAAGTTTTCAATCCAGAATATATAGGAAAGAATTGCTATAAGAAGGTTAAGTCCGTTGTAAAGGAGGATGAGTGAAGTCCTGTCTACAGTTGAAATTCCGTAACGGTTTGCAGACATGGAAAGGAAAAGCGGAAAGAGGATTCCAGCAGGAAGTGCAATGACTATGTTAAGGTTTACAAGAAGGCTCTGCGCCTTGTTGCATGCATCACAGTCCTTTTCTGTTCCGTCGTAGCATGAAAGTTTTGAATAGACCACTTTTGCAGAACCTATTGCCCATGCAATCAGAAATGTGTAAAGGAGGATTGGCATAGGAGAAAGTAGTATCTTACCAAAGACTGCAAAATTCTGGGAAACTGATGCCCCCGGACCTGCAAAAAGCCCAATACAACACCCTATTATAGAAGCAATGATGTGGGAGGGAAGATGGATGAGGACATTGCGCACATAAAGGTGAAACGGAATGTCATAGTTTTGTCGTTTCATAAAAAGTCTCCTCGAAACTCTCCATTATAAAATTATAAGGCATTATCGAACAATACGCAAGGGCTTTTAAAGGAATCTCTAAAATGTCAAAAAAAAAGGTCGCCTAAATCTTCAGGCGACCTGTACCAGACCTAACTCTGCTTAGGCGATTTTTTTGATTTCAATCTTCTTTGCAGCGGGAGCCGGTTTGCGTGGAATGGTTACGGTAAGAACTCCGTTCATTACACCGGCACTGATTTCTTCTGCATCAATGTCCTTGGGCAGGGTAAAACTGCGAGAGAAGGTTGCAAAGTGCCTTTCGTGCAAAAGCCAGTCAGTTTTGTCTTCTGCCTTTTCAGCCTTCTTTTCTTCCTTTGAGTCGGTAAGTGAAGAAATTGTAAGGACAGAATCCTTAAGGCTTATGTCAACATCGTTTTCGGTTTTACCGGGCATATCCATATCCAGAATGTAAGCGTCTTTTGTTTCCTTTACGTCTACCTTTGGAATGAATCCAGTCTGGCGTCCGTACAGTTCAGGCAAGCCAAAGCAAGCGTTGTCGAAGAGTGAGTTAAAAAGTGAAAGTTCGTTCATAGTGTTACCTCCGAATAATGTAATTTATTTGAGTTTTTCGCTCATTAAGCATATAGCAGATTCTGTGCCAAGTTTTAGGTTTTTCTTTGCAAATTTTGTTTTTTTTGAGGGATTCTGGCGGATTTTTTGGTGACGATGGGGAAAAATATGCTGAGTATGGGGGGTCTTTCGGTTTAGTGGAGGTTTTTTTTATGCTGACTTTGGGCTTTTTATGATAAGAGGGCGGCTTGGAATGCTGACTGAGGGACTTTTTCTGCTAAGTGGGCGGCTCAAAAGGGTGACAAGGTGGCAAAACAGCGAAAAGCTTCGGCACAAAATGAATCAACTGTCGCATTTTTACCCAATCCACCGAGTCATTTTGACACAATTATTTGATTTGACAATTAAGAATTTGTCGCTTATCATACAGTTTAGCATGGAATCGAAACAAAACGCACAGGAAGCATTCAGTTCGTTTGCAAAACAGCTGGACAGATTCGTAGCCTCAGGAGAAAAGGAACGGCCGCAACCCCTCTACCCCAAGCCTAATCTGCAGCAAAAAATTGCACAGAGCGACGAGGAGCACTTTAATAAAATCCGGGAAACATACGGAAAATTCCTTAAACCTCAGGATGCGGAAACAGCCCAGGACCAAGAGGAGCTTCTTTTGGCATACAGGCTTTTTACTTCCGTAAACGAGCTAAACAAAACTGGCGCCTCAAGGCAGACTTTTATTAGGGCGTCAGACATAGCTACTCCCCTTACCCAGAAAACCCGATACGGCTCAGGCGGCGACATGATTTACCTTCAATGCTGGTTCATACACGAGGGAGCAAAAGTACCTCTTGTTCCAGAATTTACACGGGGAATTACAAGCCTTACCATAACATTTGTTCCGCTGGAAGACCACACCTTTACCCCTCACGAAAAAGAAATCAGGGACTTCATCGAGTCGGAATTCTACAGCTGAGAGGCGCACCCCTTACCCAACTGCACATGCAGTTTACCGACAGGCGCCCCCTTACCCTATCGCACATGCCATCCGCAAACGGTCGCACCCCTTACCCCACGGCATATGCGGTCTGCAAACAGGCGCAACATCTTTTTCAGTAGACTTTTATCTTGCCAATATGCTATACTTTCCCCAATAAGCCTATGTTAAGAATCATATTTGCAGTAATAGTTTCCATTCCTTCCGCAATCATATTCTTGCTTAGGGCGCACTATATCAAAGTGCATTTTAACGACTACACCGAGGAAGACCGCTACGCTTTTATAAAGAAATATGCCGTTACACTAAAGAACAATGCTCGCATAGAAACCATTGGCTCAGGCTACGAAAACCTACCCAAAGAAGGCGGATACATACTCTATCCCAACCATCAGGGTAAGTACGATGCTGTGGGAATCATTATAGAACACGAAAAGCCCTGCACTGTCGTCATGGAGGCAAAACGGAGCCATTTGCCCCTTGCAACCCAACTTATGACAGTCCTAAACGGAACACGCCTTGACCGCTCAAGCCCTCGCGCCCAAGTGGAAAGTTTTAACAAAATCATAGAAAATGTAAAGAGCGGAAAGCGCTACATCCTCTTTCCCGAAGGCGGATACAACCTTCAGGATTTTAGAAAAGGAATCAACTGCCTTAAAGAATTTAAGTCTGGCTCCTTCAAGTGTGCCATGCGCTCCAAATGTCCTGTAGTGCCAGTGGCTCTGGTAGACTCCTGGAAGCCCTTTGGTCAGAATTCCCTGCGCAAGGTTACCACTCAGGTGCACTTTCTTCCCCCCATCTGCTACGAGGAATACAAGGACATGACTAGCCGGGAACTTGCAGAGGCAGTTAGAAGCCGCATAGAGCAGAAAATTCAGAGTGTAGCCGCCGCCTCTCAAGAATCCTGACGGCCTAAAAAAACATTGGACATTCACATTACAATATGATATAATTGTATTGCTTTATTGTATACATCAGTTAAGGAGACTCAGATTTATGGCAAAGAAAGAGCTTGACCGCTTTGAAAAAAATCCTAAGAAAGACGTTCAGATAAAGACAAAACTTCTGGGCATCATTGGTCTTGCAGTTATTGTTGCGGCAGCATCAGTTGCCTCCCTAAGCCTGTTTTTGGCATCAAGGTTTGTTCAGGACGACATAAGGAACACTCTTAAGCATTCTGGCATTGGTGCAAACGACATTCTTGAAGACTGGGCAGACAGCGTAAACCAGTATTCATACCTTCTTTCCGTAAACCCTGCGCTCATTACGCCCTATGCAAACGGAAACACCAGTGAACTTCAGCGTCTTGTTGGAACCTACTCCACAAACATAAATGTTGAACTTCTTGCATGGGTTAACGAGGCTGGAATAATTGTTGCAGCCCACGGTGCAAATGTTGGCGAAAATGTTGCAAACAATGCCGTAGTCCGGGAAGCAATAAAGGGAAACAGGACACTTTCTTACGAGCCTTTCGGAGACCTTGCCTTTGCAACTGTTGCGGCCTCACCTGTCTTTGTAAACGGCGTGAGATCTGGCTGTGTTGTAGTAGGCTACGACCTTGCCAACGGTGAAATAAGCGACATGATTGCTTCCGCTTACGACAGCGAATGTACAATCTTTAAAGACAACATCCGCGTGGCAACAACTATTGTAGATGCGGCAACAGGAAAAGCCCTTGTGGGAACAACTTTGGACAACACTGCCATTGTAAATCAGGTTCTGGGAAAGGGTGAGGCCTATCACGGAAACAACACGATTAACGGCGAGCAGTACATGTCAATCTACTCTCCGCTTAAAGGAAGCGACGGAACCGTAACTGGTATGGTATTCATTGCAAAGAGCATGTCTACCGTCAACAGCATCACCATAAACATCAGCAAGTGGACAATACCTACAACTGTCGCAATAATCGCTGTAATCGTCTTCATTTCCTACTTCTTCGTAAACTGGCTCATGTGGCGTATTGCAAATGTTACCAACACCCTCAAAGAAATGGAAACAGGAGAGGCAGACCTTACAAAACGCTGCAAGCTCTTTATCCGCGACGAAATTGGTGCGTTGGTCATTCACTTTGATGCATTCTGCGACAAGTTGCAGAACATCATTGCGGAAGTTAAGGACTCAAAGGCAACTCTTTCCAGTGCTGGTACAGAGCTTTCAGCCGCAACAGAAGATGCTGTAAGTTCAATCACTCAGATTATTGCAAACATCGAGGGAATCCACAGTCAGATTGCAAACCAGGGTAATTCCGTAAACCAGACTGCAAATGCCGTTAAGGGAATCTCCAGCAACATTCAGAATCTTGACAGGATGATTGACGACCAGTCTTCTGGAGTTACACAGGCATCTGCCGCAGTTGAAGAGATGATGGGAAACATTGCCTCTGTAAACAACTCTGTAGAAAAGATGGCTTCTTCATTTACAGAACTTTCAAACAACGCCCAGACAGGTTTCAACAAACAGCAGGATGTTAACGACCGAATCAAGCAGATTGAAAACCAGTCTCAGTTGCTGCAGGAAGCAAACCTTGCAATTTCTAGCATAGCAGAACAGACAAACCTTCTTGCTATGAACGCCGCCATTGAGGCAGCCCACGCAGGCGAAGCAGGTAAGGGATTCTCTGTTGTTGCAGACGAAATCCGCAAACTGTCAGAAACTTCTACGGAACAGTCAAAGACAATCGGTGACCAGCTTAACAACATTAAGGCGGCCATTGAAGAAGTTGTTTCCGCTTCCAACGAGTCAAGTCAGGCCTTTACAGAAGTTACCAACAAGATTAAGGAAACTGATGAACTTGTCATTCAGATTAAGGCAGCCATGGACGAGCAGAACTCAGGTTCTCAGCAGATTAGCGAAGCCCTTAAGGCAATGAACGACAGTACTGTAGAGGTTCAGCGCTCATCAAAGGAAATGTCCGCACAGAACGAAAAGGTTATGTCAGAAATGAACATTCTTCAGGATGTTACCGAAAGCATGAAGCAGAGCATGGAAGAAATGGCAAGCGGCGCACGCAAAATCAACGAAACAGGCGCAACCCTTGGTACTATTTCAAACAAGGTACAGGAATCTATTACCAACATCGGTGACCAGATTGACCTGTTCAAAGTGTGATGCAAGCATACTAAACTAAACAAATGCGGGTCCTGCTTACGGGGCCCGTTTTTTTTGCCCTGCTACTGTTGACACAAGAGGGCAAGAGAAGGCATAATTTGTTAAGCGTGTAACTTAAGGTTGCATTAAACTGTTTACATATCGAAAGGGGGTTCACTATGAATTTACGAAAAGTCCTTAAACCTGCAGTTGGCATTCTGGCACTGGCACTTACCGCTGTTTTAAGTTCCTGTATTTTTATTTGGTCGTCATATTTGGAAGTGGGAACATTTACTTTCTACAATAACAGTTCATATACCGTTACAATCACCAATATAAGATGTGATGATTCCAGGGTGTACCCAAGTGCATATAGTTTTACACTTTCCCCTAACGGAGGACAAAGAACAATCACCTTGAGGGCGCCAAGCACCTATAGCGTATATAGTCTGGGCATACGATATGAATACAGCCCATCAGACAACCTGACACTTGAGACTAGAAACGGTACGGCTTACTTTACCAATAAACAAAACTCCAGCATACTCCCCCCAGCCGCAAACATAATTGCAGACCCCTCAGCCACAGAAGAAGAGTCCTCAACTGCAAGTGCAACTGCGACTGTGTCGGCGCAAGCGACTGCAACTGCGGCACCTGTTAACCAGTAGCACCATCTGTTACGCGTAAGAAATAAACTTACGCAGACAAGAGGCAACCTTGCGCATAAGAAGCACAACTTATGCGTAAGAGCCGCCCCATTACGCAACAGAGCGAGTCCTATCGCATAACTACGCCCATCAGCACAAGTCCAACTTCTAAAAAAACTTTTCCCAAAAGGCTTGCATATATTCCATATTTACCTTAAAATTGCTTACCATTTGAAACAGGTTGCAGGAGCAAAGCTTTTGCGGCACATCAAGCATTTGTGGCGCTGTCGTTGACAGGTTTTGGAGTATGAATGTCATACTCTGATTTTTCCCATTGGGAGAAAATGAATGCAAAACTCTTTTTACATGCAGCGGCAAGAAGCCACTGAATCAAACGCACGCTCTTATCCGCGTAAGTTTCCAATCGCATTACAGAAAGCAGAAGGCTCTTGGGTAGAAGATGTAGAAGGCAACCGCTACCTAGATTTCTTATGTGGTGCAGGAACCCTTGCACTGGGTCACAATGCACCCCAGGTAAATCAGGCCATGATAGAACTTCTTTCAAGCGGCGCTCCCCTGCATACACTGGACCTTACCACTCCCACAAAAGACGAATTTGTGCAAACTATTTTAGACCTTCTTCCGGGAGAACTTCACAACAAGGCAAAAATTCAGTTCTGTTCTCCCAGCGGAACAGATGCAGTTGATGCGGCAATCAAACTGTGCAAAACCGCAACTGGCCGGGGAACAGTAGTTTCATTTACAGGAGCCTATCACGGAATGGGTCACGGAGCCTTAAGTTTAACCGGAAATTTGGCGGCAAAGTCTCCTGTGCAAAATCTTATGGGCGGAGTCCACTTTCTTCCCTACCCCTACTCTTACCGCTGTCCCTTTGGCTTAGGAGGCGATGCAGGAACAAAAGCAGCCTGTGCATATTTTGAACGCATGCTCACAGACCCAGAAAGCGGAATTGCAAAACCGGCGGCAGTAATTATTGAACCCATTCAGGGCGAAGGTGGAGTAATTCCTGCTCCTGTAGAATTTCTTAAGACAGTCCGCAGGGTAACAAGAGAACTCGGCATCCCCATGATAACAGACGAAATCCAGTGCGGCATAGGGCGCTCTGGAAAACTCTTTGCCTTTGAATATGCAGACATTGTTCCCGATGTAATTCTGTGTAGCAAGGCAATAGGAGGCTCACAGCCCCTTGCTGTCGTCATTTACAACAAAGACCTTGACGCATGGCAACCTGGCGCTCACGCAGGAACATTCCGCGGAAATCAGCTTGCAATGAAGGCTGGAACTGTAGTTTTAAAAACCGTAAGCGAAGAAAAATTCCTTGCAGAAGTAAGGAGAAAGGGCGACTACCTCCGTTCAAAAATAAACGAACTCAAAGATCAGGTAAGCATAATAGGCGATGTTCGTGGCAAAGGCCTTATGATGGGTGTAGAATTTGTAAACCCAAACCTAAAGCCCGACTCCATAGGTTCCTTCCCTGCTGATGGAAAAATCAGTACGGCAGTACAACAGGAATGCTTTAAAAACAAACTGATTATGGAAAAAGGCGGCAGACACGGTGCCGTAATGCGCTGTCTGTGTGCCCTAAATGTAAGCGACGAAGACCTTAACACAATGATTCAGATTTTCTCTACTGCGGTAAAGAACATAGACTCTCAGGTTAAGAAGGGAACATTCGGTAAGTAGCATGGGCGACTCATATTTTCTTACAAACGAACAGGAAGACAAAACAGCCTACGCCCAGATGATAACAAAGACAATGCTTTCTGTCTGTGCTTCTTACAGCGACAAAAAAGCATACACTGGTCCCAAGCCGCAGGAACTTTCCAAACTGATTTCTTCATGCAACATTCTTCCTGAACATGGAATAGGATTTGAAAAGCTCATGCAGAATGTAGAAAAATACATACTGCCAAATTTTCTGCGCACTAGTTCAACCCAGTACATGGCCCACCTGCACAGTCCCGCCCTTTTAGAATCAGTATGTGCCGAACTTATTTTAAGCACCTTTAACCAGAGCATGGACAGCTGGGATCAGGCACCTGTAGCAACAGAAGTTGAATGCGCCACAGTAAGAATGCTGTGCTCACTTTTTGGCTACACTGATTCAGGCAGTCAACCCGACGGATGTTTTACAAGCGGAGGAAGTCAGTCAAACATTACTGGCATTTTTCTTGCAAGAGACTGGTTCTGTAGCACTCACCTTAACCACGACATAAAAAAGTTGGGTCTTCCCTCATGCTATTCCAAACTTAGGCTTTACACTTCAGAAGTATCTCACTTTTCCATGGAAAAAGCCTGTCACCTCCTTGGACTGGGCTACAATGCCGCAGTAAAAGTTCCAGTAGACGAAAGGCAGAAAATGGATGTGGAAAAACTTAAGGAACTAATTCAAAAAGACAGAAGCCAAGGTAACATTCCCTTCTGCATTGTTGCAACAATAGGCACCACAGATTACGGTTCCATTGACGATGCAGGCCAGTTAAGACGCATTGCAGACGAAGAGGGCATGTGGCTTCACGCTGATGCCGCCTACGGAAGCGGTCTTGTAATGTCGCAAAACTATGCAGAACGGATGGGTCCCCTTAACCTGTGCAACTCCATTACAGTAGACTTTCACAAGATGTTTTCCCTCCCCATAAGCTGCAGTGCAATTCTAGTAAAGGACAAAAACACCTTTAGTCCCCTGGAACTTCATGCAGACTACCTTAACAGGGAAGAAGACGAAGAAGATGGCTACACAAACCTTGTGGGAAAATCCCTCCAGACAACTCGCCGCTTTGACGCCCTTAAAGTGTGGATGTCATTTCAGGCAAGAGGAAAAGACGGTTACGCAAAACTCATAGACACTTCGGTTCAGAACGCTTACTACGCATACAAGAAAATTAAGGAAAATAGCCGCTTTGAATGTGCCATAGAACCAGAAATAAGTTCAGTGGTGTTCAGGCTTGTTCAGCCAAACCTTACTCCCCAAGAGACAGACGAACTTAACAAGGAAGTGCGTCGGGCGCTTTTGCACGAGCATGGAATCGTAATAGGACAGACGGTTTACAAAGAGCGTACCCACTTAAAGTTTACGCTTTTAAATCCCCGTCTTACACATGAAAAAATTGATTCCCTTTTAGAAACGATTGCAGGGCTGGCCAAAAAGTAAGGCTCTCTTAACTACATAAGAAAGTTTTCGTCAGAACTTGCAAACTCTTCTGCCGCCCTGTTGTAGTCTTCCCAAGAAGAAGAAAACAAGGGACGCACTCCTGGAATTTCTGCAAGGTCTGCAACGGTAAGAAAGTGATAGTCAATTCCCTTTTCTACAAAAAAGTCATGTATGCGGTCAACGGAGTTATCCAAAATGTAGGCCACAAATGTTGAACATACAAACAGTTCTTTTTTTTGTTTTGATTTTTTTGCGTGAGTCCTGTAAAACTCATCCAGTCCCTGTTCGTCTTCTGCGGTAAGATATTTTCTTTCCACACAGTATTGGGCTATCACAAAATTCTGAAGCACGCTGTAAGAAAGGTTGCTAGAATTTCTTATAAGCTCTATGGCCCTGTCGTATTCTTCTCTGGTTACCTTTACCGCAAAAACAATCTGCTGAGACTTTTCTGCATCGCATGTGTCCATATAGGGATTCGTACTAATGTCTGTACAATGCTCAACCTTTACGCAAGAAGCACCTGTCTGGGTAAGGCTAAAAAAATCATCCTTTAATGAAAATCCTATGCTTGCGTGGCTTACATGATAGTCGGACACATCGGTTTTAGAAATGCAGTAGCGCAGAAAGTTTGTGGACGAAAATGTTTTTTTGTAAACAGGGCTGTAAAGTCTAATAAAAAGATAGCAGTCATCGTCTTGAGGTTTAGGAATGTTCTCCAGTACACAGGCAATCTCTTCTTCTGCGGCGGCCTTTATTTCGGCAGCATTTACCGTATGAACATGATGGGCATAGGTTCCCAAAAGAAAAATGCCAGAGGTGCAAGAGATTATCAGCTTGTTAAAAAACGGTGGCTTAACTTTCATACTTCTGTTTTATTATAAGAAAAAAAGGCAGTCCCTGCAAGATGTGGAAACTGCCTTTAAAGATTATGCAGGACTTACCCTACTCCAGATTCATTCTAAACTGAAGGATAAGCTGAGTTACAACTCCAAAGACTACCGCATATACGACATTCATAAGGTCTACAAGCCAAATAACGCTAGCGGCCTCAGCCGTAGTGCCAATGTTGTAAGCCATGCTGTCAATCCAGCTGTAGCCCAAGTGACCCACAAGGATTATAAGCAGGACTGCAACCACAACTTCAATAAGTTTGCGGTGCTTTTTTGCAAGATGGCTTATTGCATTTACAACATAGCAGAACATCACAATAAGAAGGAATCCGCTTATGCCAAAGCATATCATTGCAAACATAAAGCTTATGCTAAAGTCTTCGTCCATAAGGGCATCAATAATATAACCAATTGTTTCGCTGTCAAGAACTCTTATAAAAAGAAGAATTACAGACAAAGCAATTATCACGGTGTAGATGAGTGACCAGACAAAAGCAACAAGAGCGCGACCCCACACATGCTCGCCCACTGTTACAGGAAGGGACATGTTAAGGTAGGCCTCGTCTCCAAGCATGCCGTGCTTAAAACGCTTTTCCAGATAGACTAGCGTTACCGCAAAACTTGCAATGTACACTACGACGCACAAAAATCCAAGCAACCCCTTAAACCATGACGGTGCAGTTGAAGAAGCGGCATCAATAAATTCATTCTTTATCTCTGGTCCCAGAATGAAGACTCCTGCAAGAAGAGCAACAACCAGTACCGCCGCATAAATGGGAAGTAGCACCCTGTACGAATTAAGGAATTCATATTTAAAGACTTTTCCCAAAGACGGGAACGGATTTCTTATTTTCTTGTCTTCCATTTTCTTTCTCCTTAGCACTTGAATTCTTCGCGGAACAAAGCGTCTATAGACATTCCTGTTTCTTCGCGAATAGATTCCACATCACCTTGACGCACAATTTTTCCCTGTTTAAGGAAGAGCACATGGTTAAGGACAGATTCAATGTCGCTTATAAGGTGAGTTGAAATGATTACGGTTGAGTCTTCACGGTAGTTACCGATTATTGTCTCAAGTATGTAGTCTCGTGCAGCCGGGTCAACGCCGCCAATGGGTTCATCCAGCATGTAGAGGGGAACTTCACGGCTCATGGTAAGAATAAGCTGAACCTTTTCCTTTGTACCTTTAGAAAGAGTCTTAAGTTTTTCCTTAGGATCAATGTTAAGGCGCTTAAGCATGTCGTAAGCCTTGTCCTTGTTAAAGTTTGCAAAGAAATCGGCAAACATGCTTACCAAATCCGCAACAGTCATCCAGTCGTTAAGGTAAACCTTGTCAGGCTGATAGGAAACTATTGCCTTTGATTCAGCACCAGGCTTAAGTCCGCAAACTGCAATTTCTCCTGAAGAAGGCTTTAAAAGCCCTGCCGCAAGTTTAAGCAGTGTCGTCTTTCCGCTGCCATTGGGGCCAAGAAGTCCTACAATGGAACCAGCCGGAACCTGCAGGTCAATAGCATCAAGAGCCGTCTTAGTCAAATATTTTTTTGAAAGCGACTTACACTCCAAAACAGAATTCATTTTATTCTCCTTTATTCTTCCAAAGCTTTTACTGCCTTTACAACTTCGCTTTTTGTAAAGCCAAGTGCCATCATCTTTTGCATGAATACGGAAACTTCTTCGTCAAAAAGTTCCTTCCGTAAGGCTGCAATTTTTTCCACATCATCAGTTATGAACCTGCCTGCGGTGCGCTCGGGGCGTACAAGTTCCAGCCGTTCTAGTTCGGCAAGAGCCCTCTGCATTGTGTTGGGATTAACTTTCGCTTCCATTGCCAAATCGCGGACGGAATTAAGTTTGCTTCCCGGCTTTAGTTCACCCGAAACAATGCGGATTTTAAAGCAGTCCATCAACTGAAGGTAAATTGGTTTTTCGCTGGTAAATGTGTATTCCATACGATACCTGACCTCCTGTAATAGTATTTTACTGTATTAAGTAAATAATACAGTAAAACAATTAAGATGTCAAGCATTTTTTTTCAGCAGTTTTGCCAAAAACATCCACTACTCGCTGCTCATAAGTTGCTTCAAATTCTTTGCGGCAACACGGGTTCTGTCTGCCAAAGCCCTAAGAGATTCAACTTCTTCTGCAAGAAGTTCCGTTCCTTCGGCAATTTCAGAACTTGCGGAATCAACATTTTTAGACGCCAAAGCAAGCTGTTCCATGTTGGAAATAACCTGAGAAGAATAGACGCTCTGTGTGGCAACAGATTCCCTCATGCGAGAAGCAGAACTTGCCATAAGTTCAGACTCTCTAGAAATGGTAACGCCAACTTCTATCTGCTCTTTTATGCTGTTGGAGGCGGCACTTACCTTTTCTACACTCTGACCGGCACCCGTACGAATAAGTTCAAATGTTCTGTTTACTTTTTCTGTAAGTTTAACGCTTTCCTTTATGCTCTTGATTACATGGGTAACAATTTCTGCAATTTTTGTAGAGCGCGAAGAACTTTGTGCGGCTAGGTCCTTTATTTCGTGAGCAATAACGGCAAAACCTTTTCCTGCCTCGCCAGAATGAGCGGCTTCTATAGAGGCGTTCATAGAAAGAAGGTCAGTCTGTTTTGCAAAGTCGTCCAGTGCGGTAACAACAGAAAGAATTTCTGCGGAAGATTTTTGAATGTCTTCAATGACAAAGAGCAGATTGCGCATGTCATCAGAACCACTTGTAGTAAGAGTGTTCAAAGAGCGGGTAAAAGTTTCTGCAGAAACAATTCCCTCGCTTACATTTGAAATTCCCTGCATTACGCTTTTTGTTCCGTCAGCCGTAGTTTTTATACTTTCTGTCGTGGCGTCAAATTCGGCATTCATTGAAGAAAGGGATTTTGCAAGTTGATTGATTGTATCTTCCGTGTGAGAATAAATTGAAGACCGTTTTTTAATGGCCTCCTTGATTACATCAACTTTTTCGCGAGAAGTAAATGTTGCCTTTGTAACTTCTTCTACAGAATCTGCAAGTTCTTCAGAAATGTCTGCCGTTTCAAGAGAAAGTTTCTGAGCCTTGGTAAGAATGTCTGCAATCCTGTTGCGTTGCTCTTCAGTTTCTTTTGCAAGTTTTGCAACCTGTCTTTGAGAAGCGGAAGACCTCATGCTAAGGGTAATAAAAATTGCCAGATCCAATGCAAAGAAAGAAATTGCCTGAGTCCACATAAAGGGAACTTTTCCAATCAGCATGTAAATTACATCGTGCAGAGCAAGAATGGAACCTACAGTAAATCCAAGAAACATGTTTATTGCATAGGGTTCATGCCTTTTTAAAGCCTTTGTAGAAGTAACAAATCCGTAAACAATTACAAGCACAATGGGAAGAAGCATTATGTTAAACAGATTGTCCATTGCAACCTGTTTTCCTATGCAGACAAAATACGACACAAAGCAGACAACCGAAAAACCGTAAGCAATGTTACGCATGAGCGCATAGTGTTTTCTGTCAAAGAAGCGGTTAAGAAAGAGAGCAAGGAAGACAAGGCTTACAGGAAGACAGGCTCGGCATAGAGAGCGGTTAAAGTTGTATGGGAATAAAATAATCTGTGAGCCTATGTCAAACAGATAGATGCTTATGAAGAACATGCTTATTGCAAAGTTAAGATAGGCAAAATCTTTTTTGTTTCCAAGATATGTGGCAAAGCAATAAAGCATTATAAAGACGCACAGGAATGTAAGGATTAAAAAAAAGCGCTGTCCAAACTGATTGTGTATTATGTTTTCAAACCAAGCTTCTTCAGAATTGTCAAAGGAAAAACTTAAGTCTACAAGACGGTCTGTAGGACAGTAGAGCCTTACCGCAAGAAAAACGAACCGTCATGAACTGCAGAAAGAGGAATGCATATGTCTGTGTTTTCTTCAACGCGAACCACATCCTTAGGAGGCATCATTCCTCTGGAGCCTATAAACACACCGTCGGCATATACTTCTGCGGCTGCATTAATGTGATCAATTCCAATCCACAGTTGGGAAGAATTGCTAAGCTGAAGGGGAACCGCAACATTGGCACGGACCCACACATAATGCGTGTCTCCCACATCAATAAAAGTCTGATCTAAGGTTTTCCAAGTATGGTCATCATAATCCGGCTGTGACCATGCTACATCATCGCCCACAAAATACTTCCACGAAGGCTGAATGTTAACAGAAATCCGGCTTGAAGCATAGCAAGATGAAAAGGCAAGAAAAACAAAAAGAATAGAAAAGAATACTTTCTTTAAAGAAAACATAAAACTCTCCCTTTACTTTGTATACTTAATAAAGTTTACCCTAAACTTATTTTTTTTCTACTGCTAGCATACATATATTGCGAAATTCCTTATAAAATAATATAGTTATATTAGGCATTATGAAAAATACCAGAAGCAACAGACTCAAGCATTTTATAAGGACGCTAAAGTACATTCTAAAAAATCCCCTCACCTATATCTGGATTTTAATCCTTATAATAATTGCAATTGCAACTATTGTAGTATTTAAGACAGAAACTCAGACAGAAAGCGGCATAGAAACCATGTTTGATTCAGTGTGGTTTACCCTTGTTGCCGTTTTTGCAGCCTACTTCGACTACTGCGTAAAATCAGTTCCAGGAAGAATGTCTGCCCTAATTCTGCTTGTGTTCGGAATGCTTCTGTTTGGAGCAGTTACTGGTAAACTAGCCTCTTACTTTACAGATTTACAGATAAAAAAAAATAAAGGCCTAAGGAAGTTGCGGACTATGAAAGGACATTTTTTGTTATGCGGATGGCGTCCCGGATTTGAAAAAATTCTTGACAGCGTGTTAAACTCCAATCCCGACATTACCCCCGACATGATTGTCATGGTAAACGATGCTGCCGACCAGGTTGAACAGCTGCGCTCTGACTCCAGATTTAAAGAACTGAACTATGTTGCAGGAGACTTTGCCGACGAAGCCACACTCATGAGAGCACAGATTACAACTGCAGAAAGGGCACTGGTCATCTGCGACAAGGCAAAACAGTATTCAGACCTAGAAATTGACTCTCGTACGGTTCTTGCAGTTCTTACTATGGAAAACATAAATCCCGGAATTTATATTGCGGCGGAACTTATTGATGCAAAATTCCAGAAACACCTTGAACTTGCCCACTGCGACGAAATAATCCTTACTCAGGATTACGAGCACAGTCTTCTGGCAACAGCGTCTTCTGGCATGGGCTACAGCAATGTAATCCGCGCCCTAATCAGTGACGATGCAGACACGGGAATAATCATAGAAAACATTCCGTCTACCTTTGTAGGAAAAACTTACGGCGAATATCAGGCCAGTGTGGAAAAAAACAATAAGGAAAACGAAGTGCTTGTAGGTCTCCTGCTTAACACTGGAAATTTTCATCAGCGTAGAAAAGACGCCTTAAGGGAAGCACAGAAAAATCCCGACATAAAGCAAATTGTAAGCGACTTGAAGAAGGTAAAAACACTTAAGAGCAACCAGCCTCTTCTTACGCCTTCAAAAGATTTTGTCATTCAAAAAAATACAAAAGCAATTTTAGTCAGAGGTTAACAACATGGATAAATTTGAAGAAGTCCTTCCAAAACTTATAAGCATAAAGCTGTTCTCTGATTTTTCCGCAGACAACGAAAACGACCGCCGCATTTTAAAGATGGTATACGAAAACATGACTCTTGAATCTTACCCAAAGGATTCAGTCATCATACAGGAAGGAAAATACGGTGACTCTTTTTTCATTCTGTACAAGGGAAGTGTAAAAGTTTGCAGGGAAACTCCTGCTGGAGACATTATAGCCCTTGCAGACCTTAATTCTTCCCAGAGCATTTTCTTTGGCGAAACAGCCCTTATAAGCAACGAGCCAAGAACTGCAACCGTAAAGGCAACCAGTGACTGCCAGTGCATTGTGCTTTCCAGCAAAAAATTTCTTGACATCTGCGAAAAGGAACCTCTCCTTGGTTACCGTGTTACCCTGCACATTGCACAGAACATGGCTCGCACCATAAGGGATGTTAACAGCGACAAGGCAACCCTTTACGCCGCCCTCTTCAGCGAAATAGAATCTGGCATGTAGCGTTAACCTTACGCAAGTTTTACAGGCTCGTACTCAAGGCGAAGTTTTGGCAGTTCGCTAATTTCTGTGTAGGAATTAAAGAGCCAATCTTCTCCTTCCTCTGCGTTTTTTCCGTCAGCAGGGGGAGCAAAAATGTTCAGCGTAAAATCCACCGGAGAAGAAATTCTGTTTGCAAAAAAGTATGGCATAAGATCTATGCATTTTGTTCCAGGCGCTTTGTAAAACCACCATCCGTCTAGTTCAACCGTAAGGTTAAGATCCAACAGGCTGTCTTCAAAATAAAGTTCCGCATAGTGGGGAGTCGCACTTACATGCATTGCAAGAGAAATCCCTTCCGCGTCTTCTGAATTTGTCCAGCGAAGTCTGCAGGGCAGGGAAACTTCTTCGGCACTTTCTATCTTTCGTCTAAAGAATTCTCTATGCAGACGCTCTCGGTAAGAAGCAAGAAGAGGCTGCTCTATTCCCACATTGTGATTGTTGGGATCGGTAACTTCAAGTCCAAGTCTTCCGTCATCTCTAAACTGATACATTGTAAATGCAGAAAGCCATTTTTCACTGTCGCTACTCAGTCTGTCCATAAAATGCGACATCATGGCCGCCTGTTCGTAAGGACCAGACACATCTCCGTCGGCATTAAGTTCAGAAAGCACAAAGGGCTTTTTTGTTCCAGTAATTTCGCAAAGTCTGTGGTATGTTTTTTTTGCCTTGTCATAAACTGCATCAACATTGTAGGCTTCGTAGCAGGAAGTTTCTTTTGTAGCCACATCAACAGGCCATCCCCAGTGAAGAGAAAGATACTGGTCTCCTGACCAATAGTCTGTTTCTTTAAACGCCTGCAAAAATTCATCTTCCATTTCTATGCGACCAAGTTCGTCTTCCCACATACCTGCACATAAAATCATCTTTACATTTGGAGCGTGACGGTGCATGACGCGGCATACCATTACATAAAAGTCGGCAAGCTGCTGATAGGTGGCACGCTTTGTAAAGCAGAACCATCCCCCAGTGCATTCATGGTTTACCCTAAGAAGAACTCTTCCGTAGGGACGCAGGTCGTTTGCAAGAAGGACAATGTCTTCTTCCTTAAGCGTTGGATCAATTGTAAGGGTAAGCACAACATCCATTCCGTGTCTGCGGATTTCCTTCATAAAGACAAAGGGTTCGTCATTAAGCCGACCTTCCCGGCCCCCACGATAGGGAAAATAATCTTCGTAAGGATAGTCCCATGCACCCGAAGGAGTTTCCTGAGGGCAGGCAATACTTGCTCGCACAGGCCATGTTTTTTCGTTGGGATAGTAAGTGTACATGAGGCTGATTCCCCTGTGTAGCGTTCCCATTTTTTGCAGAATGTAATCCTGATTAACATAAAGTCCGCGCTCACTGCCGTCACCCAAATCAAGGGCGCATTCGGCTGGTTTTAAAACAACTTTCCTTGCCATAGATTCCTCACTGCCCAAAGTATAAGGTGCGGTCAAAAACTTGTCTACATAAATTTTTTGATTTCCTATACCGTAAAAATCAGTGTAGACCTAGGGCTTTTAATTCCCAGCCTTCTGTGATAAAATGCGCTTATGAAGACAAAGGTATTTATAGACGGAAGCGAAGGCACTACAGGGTTACGCATTCACGAGCGTTTTGAAAATCGTGACGATATAGAAATTTTAAAAATCAGTTCTGAACTTCGCAAGGACAGCGCAGAGCGAAGCAGGCTGATTAACGAGTCTGACATTACTTTTTTGTGTCTTCCTGACAATGCAGCAAGAGAAGCTGTTTCTTTGGTAAAAAATGACAAGGTTTGCATTATAGACACTTCAACGGCTCACAGGACAGAAAACGGTTGGGCTTACGGATTCCCTGAACTTTCTGCAGAACACAGATCCAGTATCCGTAAGGGAAAAAGAATTGCGGTTCCCGGGTGTTATGCCTCTGGATTCATTTCCCTTGCTTACCCCCTTGTTAAAAAAGGAATTGCTCCAAGTAACTATCCATTTTCAATTTTTGCAGTTTCTGGTTACAGCGGTGGCGGTAAGAAACTTATTGCAACTTACGAAGAAGAAGGCCGCGACAAAAAATTTGATTCCGCAAGAATGTACGCTTGGTCTCAGGAACACAAGCACTTAAAAGAAATGAAGGCTGTTCCTGGTCTTGCAAATGAGCCACTCTTTTGCCCAATAACAACAAACTATCACAGCGGAATGATTGTTCAAGTTCCACTGTACACTTCCCTGCTTTCTAAGAAAATGACTCCTAGGGAAGTCCACGACTTTTTTGCAGAATACTATGCAGAAGAAAAATTCATAAGGGTAATACCCTTTGGCGCCGAAGCAGAAGCCGGAGGTGCACTATTTTCTGACGCCTGTGCAGGATGGGACGGTATGGAAATTTTTGTTACGGGTAACGATGAGCGTCTTGTTGTTGCCTCAAGATTTGACAACTTGGGAAAAGGCGCTTCTGGTGCGGCTGTGCAGTGTCTTAACATTGTGCTTGGCTGTGATGAAGCAAAAGGATTGGTTTTGTAATGTCTTTGCAAATGGTAATGGGAAATCAGGCTATTGCATTTGGTGCTATGGCTGCTGGCGTAAATCTGGTTGCAGGATATCCTGGAACACCTTCCTCAGAAATTATAGAAACGATTGCAAAGCATCGTGAAAAAACTGGTGTTTATGTTGAATGGTCTGTAAACGAAAAGGCGGCTGCAGAAGTTGCGGCAGGTGCCTCTTACGCAGGTTCCAGAACCATGATTACCATGAAGCAGGTTGGACTGAATGTTGCCAGCGATCCAGTAATGTGTCTTGCCTATGTAGGAATAAAGGGCGGCATGGTAATTGTTTCTGCGGATGACCCTGGCCCAATTTCTAGCCAGACAGAACAGGACTCCCGTGCATTTGGCAAATACTCTAAACTGCCTGTGCTTGATCCCTCCACTCCTTACGAAGCATACTGCATGGTGCAGGAAGCATTTGAACTGTCAGAAAAATATGGAACTCCAGTAATCCTGCGTCCCACAACACGCGTTTGTCATGCATACGAAAGCATGGAAGTTCCACAACTGCCGCTCCAGCGCCCGCGGGGTGCATTTGAAAAAGAGCCTTTGCGCTGGGTTATTTTTCCAAAACTGTCTTTTAACAACCATAAGAAAATTTTTGAACGAAACACAAAAACTTTACCCGAAGAATTTTCCCAGTCAGAACTTAACAGAATTGAAGGCGCGGGCGCTTTTGGCATTGCTACTGGCGGTATTTCTTATGCCTATGTAAAGGAAGCCCTTGCAAACCTTAACATGACTGATGTAGCGGTTTTAAAAATCGGAACTCCTTATCCCTTTCCGGAAGAACTGGGCAAAAAGTTTCTGTCTTCATGCAAAAAAGTTCTTGTGGTAGAAGAACTTGATTCGGTAATAGAAGATGAACTGATTTTTTTGCTTGGAAAAAATCACATTGAAACCCAAGTGTACGGAAAGCGAACTGGAGATATTCCCTGTGCAGGAGAAAACACAGTCGCCCTTGTAGAAGAAGCAGTGCGTTCATTTGTAAACGGAACAGAACCACTGTCCAAGGCAGAAGAAAAGCCCACTGTCCAGACTCCAGACTTACCCGTAAGACCTCCAGTTTTGTGTGCAGGCTGCCCCCACAGAGGCTCCTTCTATGCAGTAAAAAAAGCCATGAAGGGAAAAAAGACAGTCTACTGCGGAGACATAGGATGCTACACCTTGGGAAACGCAAAGCCCCTAGACATGTGCGACACTTGTCTTTGCATGGGAGCAGACATTACCATGGCTCAGGGATTTTACCACAACGAACCAGACGCATACTGTTTTTCTTTCATAGGGGATTCAACATTCTTTGCTTCTGGCATAACGGGCGTAGTCAATGCAGTATACAATCAGGCCCACATAACACTTTGCGTACTCGACAACTCTACCACGGCAATGACAGGACATCAGCCCCATCCGGGAACAGGCCACACCATGATGGGAGACATTACCGAAAAAATCAGCATAGAAAAAATTCTTACTGCTGTGGGTGTTAATCCTGTAATAGAGGTGGACCCATTTAATCTTGAGCAGGCAGTTAAGGCCGTTAAGGAAGCAAGCGAAGCAGAAGGAGTAAGTGCGGTAATCTTTAAGTCGCCCTGCATTTCAATAGCGCAGAAAGTAGGCTACACATTCCCCAAATGCAAAAGCGTAGATGCAGTAAAATGCATAGGCTGCAGAAAATGCATTAACGAACTGGGATGTCCTGCAATCTCCCTGCTCATAAAGGACAAGAAGCCGGTAATAGACCAGTCACTTTGCACCGGATGCTCACTGTGTGCCCAAGTTTGTCCTGCAAATGCAATAGGGTAACTAGAAGAAGCGCTCTGCAACAGCAATGCTTACAGGCAGAGTAAGAATGCAGAGTGCGCTTGTTACCACAACAATCATGCTTGCATAAGATTCATCTTTTCCAAAAATGACAGCAAAGGAAGAAACGCTCATTCCCACAGGACAAAGGGCCGCAATGTAAACAACATAACTCATCAGGCGAATGTTTTCAAAATTCTTAAACACGATGATGGAAGCCCATGCCAGAAAGAACATTACCACAGCAGAAAGCACAAGACGCAGAAGGCTCACCTTTACCACGCGAAGAACATATTCTTTAAGAGAAGTTTTTGGACGCTGAAAAGTTGCAAAGAGCATTCCCAAAAGAAGCATGGAAACAGCAGTATTCATGTCGCCAATGTATGCACATGGAGTTGCAATAAGAGACGGAAGTCTGTAGGGCACGCAGAAAATTACTATGCCTGCAAGAACTGCAAGAATGCTGGGGTTTGTAATCACCTTAACAAAATTCATTTTTCCTGCAATCATGTAGTAACCTACAGTCCACAGCCAGATGTTAAAGGCCGCAAGAAATCCCATAAGATAAAAAGTTCCCTCAGAACCAAACACTCCGTTTATAAGGGGAATGCCAATGAATCCGCAGTTGGTAAAAATTACCGAAAGCTTGTCCAAACAGTCAAGACTTCTTGCACTTTCTTTTTTTGAACGACAAAAGATAAGAGCAATAATCGTAAGTGCCAGCAGAGAAACAAAAGAAAGAAGAATGACAATAAAAAGCTCGCGAAGTTTCTGAGAAGAAAACTCCTTGTCAAAGGAACACAAAATAAGACAGGGGTTGATTACATAAAGAAGAAGTTTGCTAAAGAACTGCTCTTCCGTCTTGGAAAACTTAAAGGCCTTTGTAACGGCAAAACCGATTACCGCAATAACCGCCATAATGGCAAGCTGTTTTAAAACTACCAGATACATGATAAATTGATTATACGAAATTAAAACAAGTGTTGCAATCAGACCCAAGCTGATGTATACTTTGAACGCGAGGAAAACATGGCAGAATCAAAAAGCATTCTTATTTGCGGTGTCGGAGGACAGGGAACAGTACTGGCTTCAAAAGTTATAGCACAGGCCGCCATTGCAAAAGGTGAACGGGTCTTAAGCGCAGAAACAATAGGAATGGCTCAGCGCGGAGGAAGCGTTGTAAGCCATGTTCGCATAGGTAACGATGTATTTTCTCCTCTGGTGCCTGAACGCGGTGCAGACTGTCTTATTGCTTTCGAGGCTTCTGAAGCAGTAAGGAACATTCAGTATTTAAAGCAGGACGCAACAGTTATCGTAAATAAAAAAGTGGTTCAGCCTGTAACAGCATCTCTTTCTGGAAAAGTTTTTGATGCCGACAAGATGATTGACACTCTTAAGTCTGTAACCAAAAATGTCATTCCCGTAGACACGGAAGAAGCATGCAGCAAGCTTGGTTCTGCAAAAGTTGTAAACATGGTGCTTTTAGGTGCCGCATGCCGGGCCGGAGTCTTAGACAGGGACGACATTCAAGAAGCAGTTCAAAAACTTGTTAAGCCGGAATTTTACCAGCTTAACATGAAAGCCCTTGATTTTTTAGCATGAAAACTCGCCGTATTCGCAACCAGCGTGACCCACTGTAATGTCGTCTATTAGGATAAGGGTCTTGCCTTTTTTTTCGTACAGTTGAACAGAACCGTAACCGTTGCCTCCGTTCCACAGTTGCTCAAAGCGTTTGTTTCCGTCGGGGTCTTCATAATTTACCCACAGCATGTCGGACTTTTTGCAGTGCATTTCTGTGCGCATAAGGGAATGATTGTTTTCCTGCTCAACATGCCACACAACTTCTTCACCACTGGTGTCGCTTGAAAACTTTGTCTTTGTTCCCGTCCAGAATTTAGAAAAGTTAAATTCGTAGGGCTTACCCTCGTACCAAAAGGCACTTAAGAGCTTGCGTTCTAGGGCAATAAAAAACACCTTGGGTCTGCCGCCACCAATGTCAAACACAGAATTTTCCAGACGCTTGCCAGTAACCTTGCTTGTAAGATCGTTTGAAGAAAGCCACACCCAGGGACTTGTAAAACCGCAGCCCCAGTTTTTGTCTGCATATCCAAAGGAAGTCTCTTTTTTTACGGTGTACCGTTCGCCGTTTAGAGTTACAGTGCCGCTTACCAGAGTTTTCATTCCTTCGGCATGCCAGTACATTTCAAAAGCCTTAAGGGCACGGAAGAGAGCGCCCGCACCATAGCCAACATTAAATGCAATCTGTTTTTCAAGAGTAAGGTTCCACTCCATGCTTCCGGCATCGCACATCCATTCAGGGTGAAGGGAATTTTCTTCCTTACTCACATTTACAGAACCACGTAGTTCCCTGTCGCTGGCGTAGCAGTCATCAGCCTTTACGGAATAAGGAGCTTTGCCGTGAACTTCTATGTCCTTCCATGAAAAAAATCTGTGCAACTGAACTTTGTTTTTTCCCCAGCAGCCAGCCTTTACCATAAGGTAGGAAGGTTTTCGCCCGGTACCATCTGTCTTTTCTTTCTGACCAAGCACGGGTTTTGAGTCCTGCAGAGAAGGATTGCAGAGAAAGAATTCTACAAAAAAGGGAACTTCTTCTCCGGTTGAATCTTTTACGGCGGTAAAGGAATGCCACCACCAGTCGTATCCGCGCTTTTTAAATTTTCCTGTAAGCATACAGGCGTTTCGTTTTGGGTCTTGCTTGTTGAACATAGATTTAGTTTACAAAAAATACCATTGGGTTTCAAGCATTAGGGGAGCATAAAAAAAAACTCCGGACACATGCTTAACATGCACCCGGAGCCTCTGGCAGCCTCCAGTAAATCTTACTTAGGACCGCCATCGAGTTTTAGCTTGTAAGGCTAGACTTATTTCTTAGAAGTCTTTTTTGCGCCTGCTTTTGATGCAGTAGCCTTTTTTGCAGGAGCCTTAACGGCCTTCTTTGCTACAGCTTTCTTTGCAGGAGCCTTTGCCTTTGAAGCACTCTTTGCAGAAGTTGCCTTCTTTGCAGGAGCCTTCTTAGCTGTACTTGCCTTTGCTGTTGTTTTCTTTGCAGCAGGTTTAGCGGCAGCCTTCTTTGCAGGAGCCTTCTTTGCTGTGCTTGCCTTTGCTGTTGTAGCTTTCTTTGCAGGAGCCTTTGCCTTTTCAGCAGCGCGGATAACAGCCTGTGCACCAGCAAGACGAGCAAGAGGTACGCGGAAAGGAGAGCATGAAACATAGTTAAGACCAATGTCATAGCAGAGAGCTATAGAAGCAGGGTCTCCACCGTGCTCACCGCAGATTCCAAGGTGAAGCTCAGGTTTTACAGAGCGGCCCTTCTCTTCGGCAATGCGCATAAGTGCACCTGGTCCATCAGGATCAAGCTGCTTGAAAGGATCTTCTTCAAGAAGGTTACCCTTGAGGTAGTATTCAATGAACTTACCGTAGTCGTCGCGGCTGAATCCGAATGTTGTCTGAGTAAGGTCGTTTGTACCGAAGCTGAAGAAGTCTGCAACAGCACCAATCTTGTCGGCAGTAAGAGCGGCTCTTGGGAACTCAATCATTGTACCAATCTGGAACTTGAGGTTAAGTCCTGTGCTCTTGTTTACCTTTGCAATTACAGCTTCTGCCTGTGCGCGAACCTGTGAGAATTCGTTAACAGAAACAACATTAGGAATCATAATGCGAACATCATGCTTAAGTCCCTTCTTTTCTGCATCGGCAGTTGCAAGTGCGATTGCTTCAACCTGCATCTCGTATACTTCAGGATATGTAACAGCAACACGAACACCGCGGTGACCGAGCATTGGGTTTGCTTCCTGAAGTGCGTTGATTTTAACTTCAAGCTTTGTCTTGTCAATTCCAAGGTCCCGTGCAAGAGCGTCGATTTCGGCAGTTGCGCTTGGCTTTGGAACAAATTCGTTAAGTGGCGGATCCAAAAGACGGATTGTTACAGGGCGTCCTTCCATAGTCTTGATGATTCCGAAGAAGTCTGCCTGCTGAAGAGGGAGAATCTTTGCAAGAGCAGCCTTGCGTGCTTCGGTAGAGTCAGCAAGAATCATGTTGCGGAAGAAAGGAAGTTTTGCCGGGTCAAAGAACATGTGCTCAGTGCGGCAAAGACCAATTCCGTTTGCACCAAACTTGAATGCGCTAGGAGCTTCGTTCTGTTCAGCGTTTGCAAGAACTTCGAATCCCTTAACAGTCTTTCCAGAAGCAGTCTTGCGTACTGACTTAGCGCGTACTTCGTCTGCCCATCCAAGGAATGTTTCAAGTTCGCCAGAAATTGTAGCGGGAACAACAGGAAGAACACCTGCATAAACCTTACCGGTAGTTCCGTCGATTGTAATGCTGTCTCCCTTGTGGAGTGTCTTTTCGCCGATTACAACAACATCGTTTCCTGTAAACTTAACAGCGTCACAGCCAGAAACACAAGGCTTACCCATACCGCGTGCAACAACAGCAGCGTGAGAAGTGCGTCCACCTGTAGAAGTAAGAATGCCCTGTGCGGCGTTCATACCGGCAATGTCTTCGGGAGAAGTTTCCTTGCGAACAAGAATAACCTTCTTACCGTTCTTTGCCCATGATTCGGCTTCGTCAGCTGTAAATACAATCTGACCTGAACCTGCTCCAGGAGAAGCGTTCAAGCCCTTTGCAAGCTCTTTCTCTGTCTTAACAACTTTGGGATCAAGAGCTGGGTGAAGGAGCTGATCAAGCTGCTCAGGTTCTACGCGAAGAAGAGCCTGCTCTTTTGTAAGGAGTTTTTCGCCAACAAGATCAACTGCAATTTTAACTGCAGCGGCACCTGTGCGTTTACCGTTGCGGCACTGGAGCATATAGAGTTTTCCTTCTTCAACGGTGAACTCCATATCCTGCATGTCGTGATAGTGCTTTTCGAGGCGCTCGCGGATATTGTCAAGCTGCTCGTAGATTTTGGGGTTTGTCTCTTTAAGCTGAGAAAGCTTCTGTGGTGTGCGGATACCTGCAACAACATCTTCGCCCTGAGCGTTCATAAGGTATTCACCCATGAAAATCTTGTCTCCGTTTGAAGGATCGCGGCTGAAGCATACGCCTGTACCGGAAGTTTCACCCTTGTTACCGAATACCATTGCCATAACGGTAACGGCAGTTCCCTTAAGTGCGCCTTCCTTGATATTGTTAAGTTCGCGGTATTTGATTGCGCGGGGGTTCATCCAAGAACCGAAAACAGCACCGATAGCAGCCCACATCTGAGCGATCGGATCCTGAGGGAAATCTTCTCCCTTTTCCTTCTTGTAAAGAACCTTGTACTTCTGAACGATTTCCTGAAGTTCGTTTACATTAAGTTCTGTGTCCTGCTTGATTCCGCGGTGGCTCTTTACTTCGTCAATAATAGCCTCAAATTTTGCATGCTCGACACCCATTGCAACATCGCCGAACATCTGGATAAAGCGGCGGTATGCATCCCATGCAAAGCGTGGGTTGTCAGTTTTGCGTGCAAGACCAAGAACAGACTTGTCGTTAAGACCCAGGTTAAGGATTGTGTCCATCATACCGGGCATAGAAATTGCTGCACCAGAACGAACAGAAACCAAGAGTGGGTCGTTCTCGTCACCGAGTTTCTTGCCCATTGATTTCTCAAGTTTTGCCAGGTACTTTGCAACTTCTTCTTTAAGTCCTGCGGGATAGTCCTTGCCCAACTTATAATAAGCCTGGCAGACGTCAGTTGAGATAGTAAATCCTGATGGAACGGGCAAGCTCAACGGCTTTTTTGCCATCTGAGCAAGGTTTGCACCCTTTCCGCCAAGTTCGGCGCGCATGCTTTCATCGCCTTCTGCATCGCCATCTCCAAAGAAATAAACATATTTGGTCTTAGCCATTATGTCCTCCATATATATATGTAAAATGTAGTATACATCTAATTCTTTATGCGGTCAACGGAAAAACAAGTTTAGAACTAGAAATTTCCAAAATTATCTATGGCTTCCTGAACCGACATCCATCCATTACCCACATTGTAAACTGCTCTTCTTACCTGCTTAAGAGCATTGTCAAAAAGCCCAACATCCTGTATGTAGGCAGTTTCTACCGAATCAAGAGATGAATAAACCTCGTCGAAAGAGTAGTCATTTGAAACTGTTATAAGGCGCTTGTTTTTAGCCATGTTATTAAGTTCCTCCGTGGTAACCAAAAAGCGCATGAATTCATCCGCCATGTCAAGATTTTTACTATCTTTGTTTACCGCAAATGCCATGATGGCATCAATAAAAAAGCACAGATTAGCTTCTGAGGTAGGAATTGCATGGAATGAGTATGTAAAAGGCTGCTCTATAAAGGCAGGGGAAAGAGATTCCCTTTTTTTTGTACCTGAAAACCGATCACCCTGCATAAACACCATAGGTATATCACCCTCAAAAAAACGCTGTATAACGGCAGAATAGTTGTCCTTTAACGCAGCACAGGCTTCCTCGTTTATTACTCCAGACTTTGAAAATTCTTCCACATGCTCCAGAACTGGGCGCATATACTCACCAGCAGAAGGCTCCAGAGCATTCATTCTGCGGACAGCATCTGGATTTCCTCTCAAGGACTTACAAAAGTACTGATAGGCAAAAGTGTACCATGTTCCAGACTCATCGTTGTAACTTAATATAGGAGTGTCATATCCCATGGAAATAAGTTTTTTGCTTACAGATATCAACTCAGAATAGGTCGAAGGAATTTTCAGCCCTTCCTTTTTAAAGAGGTCTTCATTAACCATCATTCCTTTGGCAGTGGCAAAAACCGGCAGCATGGAAATCTTTCCGTCCGAGTCAGCATAGATAAGCTTCTGTCTTATGCAGTCAAGGTCCAGACCTAAGGAAGAATCAGATAAATCCTGGGCAGAATCAAAAAGAGGTTTGCAACCTTCCTTATCTATCATCCATGTAAACATTGCATAAATGTCAGGAGCCTCATCGCCTTTTAAGGCTGCAAAAATGGAATTGTTATAGAAATCAAGTGATGTGTAAACTAACTCCACTTTGGGATAATACTCATTAAAACGAGAAAACTCTTCCTCCAAAGATTCAAAGTTGGTGTAATTTCCGTCAACCCTAATCACACATTCTGTTTCCACATCCAAAGCAGGAACAAATCCTTCCTGTTTTTTGGATTCTTTTGAACCGCCTTTGCATCCAGTCAAAACCAGCACAAGAACCGCACAGACAAGAACAAGATTTCGCTTCATTTCTTCCTCCGTATGTTTCGTATTTCTTTAAGTACATGCTTTATGTCTATAGGCTTGGCAATGTGTCCGTTCATTCCGGCAGCAAGACATTCCGTAACATTTTCGGAAAAAGCGTCTGCCGTCATTGCAATAATGGGAACACTCTTTGCGTAGTCGCCCTCAAGTTTTCGTATGGTACGGGTTGCATCAAGTCCGTTCATTACAGGCATCTGAATATCCATGAACACCACATCGTATTTTCCATCTTCTGCACTACGGATTTTTTCCACCGCCACCTGACCGTTTTCGGCGCGCTCTGCATTTATTCCGTGCATTTCCAGAAGAGTCTGAACAATTTCCCAGTTAACATCCATGTCTTCGGCAACAAGGACATTTGTACCTGCTATGTCGTCGTCATTTTCTTCCTGCGCTTCCAGCTTGTTGTCTATGTTAAGAACTTCCGTTATCTTTGCATAAAGGGAAGACTTGAACAGAGGTTTGCTTATAAATCCGCTTACACCAGCATTCTTTGCGTCCTGCTCTATCTGAGACCAGTCGTAGGCAGAAACAAGCAGAATAGGAATATCCCTACCCACCACCTCACGGATTCTATGGGTAAGTTCAACTCCGTCCATTCCTGGCATCTTCCAGTCAAGAATTATTACGCTGTAGTTTTTATTCTGCTGCTGCTTCTGCATCACAAGGGCAAGGGCATCAGTTCCGTTTTTGGAAATATCTGCTTTGGCACCCAAAGAAACAAGGGCATCGTGGGCAGTTTCAAGGAGAGTCTCGTCATCATCAATAAGAAGAATATCTATGGGAGGAAGAACCATTTCTGAAACAGGCGTGTCCGCAATCTGAATGTCAAGGGAAACCTTAAATGTGGTACCCTCGCCCACCTTGCTTTCACATTCAATAGTGCCGTCCATCAGCTCTACCATTTTTCTTGTAATGGCAAGTCCAAGCCCCGTACCCTGCACCGTATTTATGCGGCTGTCAGTCTCGCGAGAAAAGGGCTGATACATTTTTTTCATAAAGTCTTCGGTCATGCCTATTCCCTTATCCCGTACAACAAACACAAGTCGGGTAAAGTCTTCCCTGTCTGTAGGTTCCTCCCTCATATCTACATATACGCTCTTGTTTTCTGGCGTATACTTAAGGGCGTTGGAAAGAATGTTTATAAAAATCTGATTTATGCGCAGTTGGTCTGCAAAGAGATTTTCATGGGCAATGTCTTTAATTCTAAAGCGGAAGTCTATGTTGTTCTGCCTTACAAGAGGCTGTGAAATGTTTACAAGGTTTTCGGCAGTATCTACGATTGAGAATGTATGAGGACTTAGCGAAAACTTGCTGCTTTCTACTTTTGAAATGTCCAGAATGTCGTTTATGAGCGTAAGAAGGTGATTGCTTGCGAGGCTTATCTTCTTAAGGTTGTCCCTTACAGAAACCGAATCATCGGCATTTTTTTCTGCAATGGCAGTAAGTCCGATTATTGCATTCATTGGCGTACGGATGTCGTGGCTCATTGTAGAAAGAAAACTGGTTTTAGCCTGATTTGCTGCGTCAGCCGCCACAGCAGCCTTTGCAAGTTGCCTGTTAAAGTACATGAAAACAAGTATATCAAAAGCAAGCAGAAGCAGAAGCCCCACAAAAGTAAAGCCTACAAGAAACCAGTCCACCGAAACGGCATTAAGGTTTTCAACTTCAAGCATGGACACAACGACCCAGTTGTCGGCATAGTCCATGGGTGCATGGGAAACAAGACACTCTATTCCCTTGGAGTCTCGCATTCTAGCAACACCAACCGATGAAGTTATTTCACCTTCAAACTGCACTAGTGCATAGGCATTTGTATCGTTGTAAGATTTGTAAAATTCAAAAAAGTTGGTGTTTTTAAAGGAATTTCCCCTGATGATATAATTTCCACTTCGTTCAATAAGCGAAACCTGGGCGTCTTTAAATTCTTCTGTAGGGAAAACCCACTTCTGTTCAAGGAGCAAAATGGGAACAACTCTAAGAAGAACAGCATCTCTTTTCTTTTCGTCTTCAAGTAGGGTTATTTTTTTATAGAAGGCAATGGATTGAACACCTGTCATGGGATTGGTATAAGAACGAGTTATGCGTATGGAAGCAGAGTTATCAATTGCCGCAACATTCTGGAAAATTGAAATGTTCTGGTAGGAAACCGTAAAATCAGTTTCATCAGTATTTTTTGCATGGGAAGAAATTCCTGAATAGGAGCCGTCGTCAATATAAATGATGTGGGAAGATATGCGAGGAACAACCTGAGTCATGCGCACAAATTCTATGGCTTCCTGTATGGTCATTCCCTTTTTGTTGATGTAGTTTGCCCAAGAATCGCAGATGTTCTGTTCACTTTGAATGTAACTGGTTGTTATTTGCTCTATGTTTACCGTCATGCTTTCAAAATCATCTGTACGAGTTTTAACAGCAGTTTGGTTTTTACTGCGAGAATAAAAAAACACAAACAAAAGGATTCCAAACATAAGAACTATGTTCGTTATAACAACAAGTAATTTCTTCATCACGACTCCAACGCCTAGTCTAGCATAAAAATAAAATTCTGTCAGTAAACCCTATTGACAGGCAGTCCTCATGGTGTATGATAATGGCATGATAAGGCTTTCTCTTACATTTGACGACGGACCTAATACAAAGGCAACCTTAGACATTCTTGACATACTGGATGAATACAAAATTCCAGCCTCCTTTTTTCTTGTGGGCAAAAACATAAGCGAACAGACAGCTCCTGTCATAGAAAGGGAAGTAAGGCAGGGCTGTTCCGTAGAGTGCCACTCATTTTCCCACAAGGCGTTTCCTTCCCTAAGCGCTGAGCAGATGAGGCAGGAAATTCAGTCTACAAACGCCCTTATTGAACAATACACAAAAACTAAGCCACTTTTTTTTAGGCCACCCTACATTGCCCTTAACGACCTTATGTTCCGCACCATAAACATGCCCTTTATAGCCGGATTTGGAGTGCAGGACTGGCTTGAAGAAATTAGCGTGGAAGAGCGGGTGCAGAAGATTATGCAAAATGCCCGTGACGGTCAGATTATACTTCTTCACGACCAGAGCGAAAATCAGAAGACGGTAGAAACCGTACGGCAGATTGTTCCAGCCCTAAAGAAAAGAGGAGCCGTCTTTTACAACATAAGGCAACTGTTTGCAGAATGCGGCATAGACCCCATGAGCGGACACGACAAAAATAAAATTTGGACGGATTTACTCTAGCGCTTTTTCTTCAGAGTCAAAATCTCGGGTAATATTCTTAACCCAAGTGTCCTTGCGATAGTGCCAAATGACAAAAGGAATTTTTTCAAACTCATCAAGGGAAAGAATAAGATAGACCCACACAGGCGGAAGTTTTAGCACAAAGGCGGCAAGAAGTCCCAGCGGAATAGAAACGCCCCACATGGCAATGGAATCCATTATAAGCCCAAACTTTGCATCTCCTCCAGCACGGAAAAGTCCGCAGATAAAGCCGGTGTTTATTGCCGCGCCAAAGATGTTTACAGCGCTTATAATCAGCATGAGTGAAAGATAGTGTGTTGCAGTGGGTGTAAGTGTTACCATGCTAAGCACCAGAGGACGAAGGGCAAGAATTACAAGACTTGCCAAAAATCCAGCAACAGTTACCGACCGCCACAGACGGGAAGCATCGGCCCTTGCATGCTCAAGATTACTTCCGCCCATTTCTTTTCCTAGAAGGATTGCTCCGCCGTAAGCCATGCCAAAGCAGAGCACACTGGCAAGTTCGCGCACAACCGCAACAACAGAATTGGAAGCCACAATGTCTTCGCCAAGCCTTCCTAAAATTGCCGAATAAATTGAAAAGGCCAAACCCCACACAACTTCGTTACCCATGGCAGGAAAAGAATAGTGCACAAAGTCCCGCATAAGCACCGTGTTTTTTCTGAACAGCACCGACGGCCTAAGCTTAACTTCCCTAACTGCAAAAGAAACTCCAATGCAGATTAAAATTTCCACAACCCGAGAAATTGTGGTGGCAAGGGCAACACCCCGTATGCCCAGTTTAGGCGCACCAAACAGTCCGAAGATAAAAACTGCATTCAGAATAATGTTCAGCGTAAGGGTTATAAAAGTAATTGCCGTAACAATACGAACTTTTTCTATGCTTTTAAAGACCGCCTCGTACACCTGGGAAACAGACATGAGCAGGAATGAAAGACTTACGATTTTAAGATATTCCGCCCCAGTCTGAATAAGTTTTGGCTCGTTGGTAAAGATGCGCATAAGAAGCTCTGGACAGAAAAAACTTGCCCCTGCAAACACAAGTCCCACAGCCCCAGAAATTTTTAACGCAATGCCTGCCAAAGTTTCTATGGAATAGGAATCACCCCGTCCCCAGTACTGAGCCGTAAGCATAACAAGCCCCGAAGCCAACCCCACATAAAAAAGCATGAGAACAAAAGAAACCTGTCCTGCCAAAGAAGAAGCCGCTAGAGCCGTCTGTCCCACATAATTGAGCATAAGCACATCAGCAGAATTTACAGCTGCAGAAATAAGGTTCTGTAAGGCAATGGGACCAACGAGAACAAAAAGTTGTTTATAGAAAAGTCTTGCGTCTTTTGCTACAGGCATACAGGCATTCTATAGAAAAAGCATATCTTAGTCAAAAGAGTTTGTTCAAATGCTCAAGTGCATTTGTATAGACAAAAAAACTAACTATTTTGCTGTAAAAATTCTATGAATAAATCACCCTTCAATATGGTAAACTTAGTGCTATAAATGGAGGAACTATGGCTTTTAAAAAGTCTCTTAATGCACTCATCTGGTCAAAAGGTAACGAAACGCTGCGCATAGAAGCATGGGGAAAAGATTCCCTTAGGGTTCGCTCTACACTCAATGCCGACTTTACAAAAAACGACTGGGCTCTTACTGAACCTTTGGCAAAGTTTGCAGGAACTGGTTCGGTACGCATTTCTGTGGACGAAAAAAATAACACAGCAGTAATTACAAACGGAAAACTTTCGGCACAAATAAATCATTCTGGAGTCCTTACATTTACAAAGGACAAAAAGACAATCCTTAAGGAATACCACAGAAGCTACGACCCCGACACAAGCCGTGAAAGCGTATGCCTTAAAGTTACGCCTAGGCAGTTTACTCCAATTACAGGCGGTGCATACAAACTTACGGTAAGGTTCAACTCTTGCGACGACGAGCAGATTTTTGGCATGGGTCAGTATCAGTCACCTTATCTTGATCTTAAGGGATGCGTACTTGAACTTGCCCAGCGCAACAGTCAGATAAGCATTCCCTTTGCAGTAAGCAGTCTTGGCTACGGATTTTTGTGGAACAGCCCCTCTGTGGGACGGGCAACATTTGGCAAGAACATGACTGAATGGTTCAGCGAATGCACCGAAGAAATGGACTACTGGATTACCGCTGCAGACAGTCCTTCAAAAATTGTAGAAAACTTTACGGCGGCAGTGGGAAGGGCTCCCATGCTTTCCTCTGACTATTTGGGATTCTGGCAGTGCAAGTTGCGTTACCGCACTCAGGAAGAAGTGCTTACGGTTGCGCGAAAATACAAGGAACTGGGAATCCATCTTGATGTCATTGTTATAGACTTTTTCCACTGGATACGCCAGGGCGACTGGGGCTTTGATTCAGACTACTGGCCCGACCCCAAGGCAATGTGCGATGAACTTCATGCAATGGGAACAAAAGTAATGGTAAGCGTTTGGCCTTCTGTTGACAGGCAGAGTCGTAACTTTGCAGAAATGTCAGAGAAGGGACTTCTTGTACGCACGGAACGAGGACCTTTGCAGACATACACATGGAGTGGCGACTGCATTACATTTGATGCGACAAATCCAAAGGCCCGCGAGTTCATTTGGAATGTTTGCAAAAAGAGCTATGTAAAATACGGCGTAGACATGTTCTGGCTTGACAATGCAGAACCAGACTACGATGTTTACGACTACGACCATTACCGCTATCAGCTTGGACCAGCACTGGCAGTAAGCAACCTGTATCCCAAATTCTATGCCCAAGCATTTTACGACGGAATGAAAAAAATGGGCAAAAAGGACATTGTAAATCTTGAACGGTGCGCCTGGGTTGGAAACCAAAAGTACGGAACTATCCTTTGGAACGGAGATGTGCAGTCAACATTTGAATGCCTGCAGGATTCCGTTGTTCAGGGAATTAACATTGGCCTTGCAGGAATTCCTTGGTGGACTACAGACATAGGCGGATTCATGTACGGAAATCCTAAGGACAAAAAATTTGTGGAACTTCTGGAACGCTGGTTTGAGTTTGCAGTCTTTACTCCCATCATGCGCCTGCACGGAGACCGCGATCCTCACGACATAGAGCCACTTGAAAAAGTAAAGCAGTGGGGTGGCGGCTACCTGTACACCGGTCAGCCCAACGAAATCTGGAGCTACGGAGAAGAAGCCCAGCACATCATGGAAAAGAACATAAAACTTAGGGAAAGCCTTAAGCCATACATTTCCAAACTGATGAAGGAAGCCCACGAAAAAGGTTCACCTGTCATGCGAGCAATGTTCTATGAATTCCCCAAGGACAAGGAATGTTGGACCTTGCGAGACCAGTACATGTTCGGAAGCGAATATCTTGTAGCGCCAATTTTGCATGCAGGCCAAACAGAACGGGAAGTTTACTTACCACAAGGCACATGGGAAAACATAAACGACAAAAAGAAGTACAAGGGCGGTCAGCGCGTAACAGTTGCCGCACCCATAGACTGCATCCCTGTGTTCAGAAAAAACGCCTAACTTCATTTTGCATGCGCCTCTTATCTAGCGTCCAGTCAGGAGCAAGAAGAAAGCTCTTTGGAGGGTCGCCGGTAAGACGGTGCACAATGCAGTTTTGAGGCAAGAGAGGCAGTGCGGCCTTTAAAAGCGAAAAATATTCATTCCGCTCAAGAAGGGCTACATTCCCTTCCCTGTAGATTTTTTCAAGAGGTGTCCCCTTAAGTACATACAGTGAGGTGATTTTTATTCCCCAGGGTTCACTGTAAGAATTTGTTCCGCTCACAAACCTAACCGTATTTAGCATGTCTTCTTCAGTTTCGTCGGGAAGACCAAAAATTACATGGGTAACAATGTGGATTTTTCTACTTGCAGAATGCAAGCGGGCCACGGCATCAGTGTAGTCGCAGTTGGTGTAGCAACGGTTTATTTTTACGCCAGTATTTTCATTGGATGTTTGCAGTCCAAGTTCAATCTGAACAAAAGTGTTTTTTGAAAGTTCCGCAAGAGATAGAATCATGCTGTCACTAAGGCAGTCTGGTCTTGTTGCAATGCAGAGCCCCTTAACCTCTGGCACAGAAAGTGCATCCTTGTATTTTTGAAGCAGCAGTTTTTCATCTCCGTAGGTGGAAGAAAAATTCTGAAAGTATGCCACATACACACCCTTCCTATTACCGCTTCTTCCCAAAAGTTTTTTCTGTACAAGACGCTTTGCTTTGTCTGCCTGTTCTGCAATGGTCGCCCCTTTTGCTGCAAAGTCTCCGCTCCCTGTAGCAGAACAGAATATGCATCCACCCCTACCCTTTGTTCCGTCACGATTAGGACAGGTACATCCAGCATCAAGAGAAATTTTATACGCCTTACATCCAAAGATGTCCTTGTAAAAATTAGAAAGTGTCTGCATGGTAAAACATAAAAAAAAGGCTGCCCCAGTTAAAGGGCAACCTTAATACGCCTAGTCTTCGTCACCGGCTGCAAGGGCTTCTGCTTCTGACTTTTGAAGGTCAGGGAAAACAGAAAGCATTGGCTCTATATCCTTGCCACGGATTTTTCTGTCCACATAATTTTTTGTAATGCGTGCCACAGTTGGGCAAAGGGCAATAACGCCTATAAGGTTAGGAATCATCATAAGTCCGTTAAAAGTATCAGACAAATCAAATGCAAGGTCAAGACTCATCGTGCATCCGAAGTAAATCATCACGACAAAAATCACCTTGTAAAGCATCTGTGTCTTTTCTCCAAAGAGATACTGCCATGCCGTTGTTCCGTAGTGGCTCCATCCCAATACAGTAGAGAATGCAAACAGGAGGATTGCTATTGCAATGAACTTCTGACCAAAGCCGCCAAAAATTGTTGCAAAAGATTCGCCTACAAGACTTGCTCCTGTGTTTGTAGAAATCATTGTGCCTGTTTCAAGATCAACCTTTCCAGTGCAAAGAACTACAAGAGCAGTAATCGTACATACGATGATTGTATCTGCAAAAACTTCAAAGATTCCCCACATACCCTGACGAACAGGTTCCTTAACATTTGAACTTGAGTGAACCATAACGGAAGATCCAAGACCCGCTTCGTTAGAGAATGCACCGCGCTTGAATCCCCAGGTAATTGCCCTCTGAAGTCCGTAACCTACAATGCCGCCACCTGCAGACTTTGCAGCAAAAGCACCCTTAAAGATTGCCTTGAAGACGGCAGGAACAGTACCAATATGAGTAAAGATGATTACCAGTGCGCCAATGATGTAAAGTATTGCCATAAAGGGAACAAGTTTTTCTGCAACATTTGCAATGCGCTTGAGTCCGCCAAGAATTACAACTGAACCGATTATGACAAGTGCAATTCCAGTTACCCATGACGGAATGTTAAATGCGCTTTCCATGTTACCAGCAATAGAGTTAACTTGACTCATGTTGCCTATTCCAAAACTTGCGAGCAAGCAGAAGCAGCTAAACAAAATTGCAAGGACAGTTCCCACATGCTTCATTCCCTTGTATCCGCCAAGACCGTCCTTAAGGTAATACATGGCACCACCGCGCCACTCTCCGCTTTCGCCCTTTCTGCGGTAAAAAATTCCTAGAACATTTTCGGAATAGTTTGTCATCATTCCAAAAATCGCCATAACCCACATCCAGAAGATTGAACCAGGGCCGCCAAGAATGATGGCAGTTGCAACTCCTACAATGTTACCCGTTCCGATTGTTGCGGCCATTGCAGTACACAGACTCTGGAACTGAGAGATAGCCTTGTTTCCCTTTCCTGTATGCTGAGTTACATGTTTCTCTTTAAAGATTGCGCCAATGGTATTCTTCATCCAGTGGCCAAAGTGAGAAAACTGAAAGCCCTTGTTTACGATTGTCATTATGATTCCGGCAATCAGAAGAAGGGCAATGCCAAATGTTCCCCACACTACGCCGTTTACGGCATTGTTAACATTGGTAACTTTTTCAATCACTGTTTCCAACATTTTTTCCTCCTGTTAAAAAAAAGGCAGGGCCTGTATGCTATACAAGTCCTGCCCCATTGCAAACTGGTTTTATTATCGCCTAAAAGCAAAAATATGTCTAGTCCCTTTACTGATTTACAGCAGGTTGTGCCTCTTCGCCAGTCTGTGAAGGCAACTGAAGTACATATTCTGCATCGCGCTTTTCGCAGTACTTGCAGAGTGACTCACGGCCAGCGGCTTCTGCATCCTGAATTGTTCCTGAGTGGAGGTTTTCGGGAGCAGTGCGACTAAGAGCCTGGCAGTCTTCGTGAGTGTGAAGCTTTGAACCGTACTCTGTCCAGTAAACTGTGTTGGTGGTATACTCCGCAACTTCTTCCGCAGAAATGGGGTTAAAGTCGTAGCTTGCAACACCAGCAATAAGAAGTGCAATAACTGCAGCAATTGTTCCTACAGTCTTTGTCTTCTGATCAGTTTCCTTGTTTGTAAACAGAAGGATGATGAAAGGAAGGAATGCAATTGCACAAACAATAACGCCCATGTTGTTCCACAGCCAGAAGAGGAAGGGATTCTTGTTTGATGCAGGCTTGATGTGGTTAGCTTTTTTCCAAAGCTGAGCACCAATGATAACCAGAATCAGATCAATTACGAGGAAGCCGATTCCCTGATACAGTGGAGGAATGCTTGTAAGGAAAGGAATGATTGTTGCTTCAGTAATTACGCGAAGTGCAAAAAATTCACATACAACTGCACCAATCCAGAGAATCACTGCACCAATGCGAAGACCTACGGTTGACTGTCCGTTAGCCTGAGCCTGTGCAGCCTTTGCAACAGCTTCTTTTTTCTTGTTGTTGTCTGCCATAAAATAAAACTCCTTTTTATAAAATCGGGCATCCCTTGACACCCGTTTTAATCGTGTAAGTAAAAAGCCCCTTTACTTAAGCAGTCCCATAAGACCGCTTACCAAACCAGAAGCTCCAGTTTTACCAGTCTTTCCGTTTGAACTAGATGATGAAGAAGATGAACCGCCAAGAAGTCCGCCTAAAAGACTTGTTACAGAAGAACTTCCTGCAAGACCAGACAGCAGTGAACTGATTGCGCTTGCAGAAGAACCAGAAGTCTGCTGACCAAGCAAACTCATAAAGAGAGGGGCAGCCGCAGAAAGAACGGATTTTGTTGTTGACTCCTCTGTGTTGGAAGCCTTGGCAATTGATTTTGTTGCAGAAGCCGTAAGCAGGTGCGAAAGGATTTTTGAACCGTCTGACAAATCTACATTCTTAAAGAAAGAAGTAAGGTTGGAAGTGTCGGCTGTGGCGTGATCGGCAAGAGCCTGAGTAAAGCTAGCGGCCGTAGAACCGGAAGTCTGCTTGTTTGCTCCCTGCAGAAGAACAGGCACTGCATTTGCAAGAATGCTCTTTACATCAGAAGAACTCGCTTCTGTAGCCTTACTGATTCCGTTAATACTCTTTGTGCTGAGTAATGTGGTAAGAATAGATGATGCGTCCATAAAATCCCCTTGTAATAAGACTTGTACCTAAAGTACAGTTTAGTATAGCCGTTAAAAAGCCAAAGGTCAATCTCTCAATTGAAACGGAACACAAGATAAAGTAAAATTATAATTATGGAAGAAATTATTTTGCAAATAAAAGCACAGCAGAAAATCAACTTTACAAATGTCCGCGAGCAGATTCAAATGGCAGATTTAAAAGCAGTCTTTGACAGCGAAAACAATTCCCGTTACATTTTTCACTACCTTCACTCTCTGGACAGATTTTTCATCAATCCCTGCGATTATGTCTACGAGGGAGAAAAACTTTTTGGCATTCCCGAAAATCTGAGCGTCATTGACCCGAAGCGAGAGGGCTATGTCGCGGACGCTTCCATCGTGATTGAGAGGGGAAAACTTTTGTCCTATCTGGATTATGTGGAAGAAAAAATCAACCTGTATTTTGAAACGCTCACCGCAGAAGAACTCGTGCAGAAACCAAAGGGCTGCGACTACAGCCGCCTTGAGCTGATTCTTGCCCAGTTCCGCCATTTGATGTGGCATGTGGGTCTTTCAAGCGGAATCACCTTCAGCGCAAAAGGCGAATGGAATCACTTTACAGGATTGAGCGCACTGAACAAAAAACTCTTCAAGACGAGGGAGAAGTAATTATGGAAAACATGCTTACTTATAAAATCCTGACTGCTTCAGACTACGACGAGCTTTATGCCCTGTGGAATCAAGTTGAGCAAACCAAGCGGGCCTTGAATCCTGTGGACGACAGCCGGGAAGGAGTCAGCCGCTACATAAAAAGAAATCCCGCGACCTGTTTTGCGGCTCTGTCTGATGGAAGAATTGTGGGAGCGATTCTTACAGGGCATGACGGCAGGCGGGGAATCATCCATCATCTTTGCGTGCATCCTGATTTTCAGCGGATGGGAATTGCAGGCATTCTCGTTTCAAAAGCGGAGGAGGCTCTAAAAAAAGAAGGAATCCAGAAAATCTTCGGACTTGTGTTTAAGGACAACGACAAGGCCAACGCATTCTGGGAAAAGCAGGGATATTCACTTCGCACAAATTTAAATTACCGCAACAAAAGCCTGAACAAAGAAATTCCCACAGGAGAATAAAATGGAAAACTTCATAGAACTTGATTCAAGCTACATCGAGGAAGCCGCTCAACTTTATCGGGAAGCATTTTCCAGCGAACCTTGGAACGATGACTGGAGCGACAAGAAAACTCTCATCGAATACATAAAAGAAGTTTCTGGTGCTTACAATGCACTTAACTTCGGACTTTTAATTGACGGGAAACTTGCGGCAATTTCTTTGGGCGGAATCCGTCACTGGTGGGAAGGTCCAAATTACAACATCGACGAATTTTGCGTTTCAAAAGAATTACAGGGAAAGGGAATCGGCTCACATTTTTTGACTCTGATAGAAAATGAAGTTACGAAACGAGGCGTTGCTGGAATCTTTTTGCAGACGAACATAGACAAGCCATCATTCAAGTTTTACGCAAAAAACGGATTTACAAATCTTGAAAAGCATGTAAGCTTATTTAAAAGCATAAAATCGAGGCAAAAAAATAAATGCTAAAAGAAACATTTACAGAGACCATAAACACGGAGCGTCTTACCCTCAGAAAATTTGAAGTCGGCGACTGCGATTTCCGTCCTAAAAAATTGGGCGTCAGATTCTGCCGCGCAATTAAACTACGGAGAGCCTGTTTACGCGACAGAAGCCTGCAAGTCGGTGATTCAATACGGCTTTGATGTCATCGGACTCCACAAGGTTCAGATATGCGCGCGTCCGTCCAACACACCGTCACGAAAAGTAATAGAAAAATGCGGCTTTGTTTATGAAGGAAATTTAAGAGACTATTTTCTCATGCCAGACGGAACATTTTTGATGAAATAGAGACTTTTTTGCAAGATGTATGGTATAATGAGGCATGGCGGACAAAACTTTTTCCGAACGCGACATCATCTCAAAATATATTCTCCCTGCAATCATGCAGTCCGGCTGGGAGCAGTCTCAAATTCGCGAGGAAGTGACTTTTACCGCAGGACGCATTTTTGTAAAAGGCAGGCAGACCAAGCGCGGAGAGCGAAAGCGAGCTGACATAATCCTGTATTACAAGCCCAACATTCCTGTCGCTGTAATTGAAGCAAAAGATAATTCTCATTCCGTCGGTTCCGGCTTGCAGCAGGCATTGGGCTATGCGGAAACTCTTGATATTCCTGTCGCAATCAGCTCTAACGGAGACGGATTTATAATTCAATATCGCAAAAACTGCGGGAACTTAGATTCAACTCAGCAAGCGATTATCACGCAAGAGCTGGATTTAAACGATTTTCCGACGCAAGAAGAATTGTGGGCTTGTTACAAACGCTATAACGGATTGGACGATAAAAGCGAACAGACGGCTCTTTCCCAGTATTTTTTCGGAAATGGCTACTACACACCACGCTACTACCAGAGAATCGCCGTCAACCGTGCGGTAGAAGCAATTGCACGCGGTCAGAATCGTATTCTTCTTGTAATGGCAACTGGAACAGGCAAAACATATACCGCATTCCAGATTATCTATCGTCTTTGGAAAGCCGGCTGTAAAAAGCGAATCCTTTATTTAGCAGACCGCAACAATCTTATCACTCAGACAAAGAAAGGCGACTTTAAGCACTTTAAAGACAAGCTCACAATCATAAAAAACAAGAAAATTGACAAGTCTTATGAGATTTATCTTGCTCTTTATCAGGGGCTTACAAATTATGATGAAGAAACTGATGCTTACAAACAGTTCAGCCCGGATTTCTTTGATTTGATTATAGTTGATGAGTGTCACCGCGGTTCAGTTGATGAAGACAAGGCCTGGCATAAAATCCTCACATATTTTTCAAATGCAACCCAAATCGGCATGACCGCAACTCCAAAAGAAACAAAAGCGCTTTCGAACATCGAATATTTTGGCGAGCCGATTTACACATATTCACTCAAACAGGGAATTGACGACGGATTCTTAGCCCCTTACAAAGTTCTTCGCGTTGGAATGAACATTGACCTTGAAGGCTACCGTCCTGAACGAAATAAAACGGACATCGAAGGCGAGCTTATCGAAGACCGCCTCTACAACACAAAAGATTTTGACCGCAATATCGTAATAGATGAACGAACGGATCTGGTTGCCCGAAAGATTATGGAATATCTCAAGAATACGAATCCCTACGATAAAACAATCGTATTCTGTGTTGACATCGAGCACGCAGAACGAATGCGACGGGCTTTGTTAAAATATGCGCCACGCGAAATCACTGCAAAGACAGACAAATACATCGTGCGAATCACAGGCGATGACAAAGACGCTAAAAGCTACCTTGAAGATTTCATCAATCCAGAAGAAACCTATCCAGTTATTGCCACAACTTCAAAACTGATGACCACAGGAACGGATGCAAAGACTTGCAAGCTGATTGTTCTCGATTCAATTATAAACAGCCCTATTGAATTCAAGCAGATAATCGGCCGTGGAACAAGAGTTGAAGAAGATTTTGGAAAGTTATACTTCACAATCATTGATTTCCGCAATGCAACAGATAGATTCGCAGACAAAGATTTTGATGGCACTCCAGTCCGCATAAAAGAAGCATCCCAAGACGAAGAACTTTCTGAACAAACAATAGATGAAGGCGAGGAAGAAACTCAGATTGATCCTGTTACAGGCAAAGAGATTGCTTTCCCAGAATACCGCATCAATGACGAATTCGGAAATATTGCCGTTGCGGAACCTAAGCCGCAAAAATTCGAAAGGCGAGAGAAAGTCCGAATCGCAGGCGTTGATGTTCACATCTTAAGCGAACGCAAGGAATTTCTGGACGCAAGCGGGAAGCTGATAACCACAAGCCTCAAAGAATACTGCAAAACAGGAATCCTCACTTCTTACCGCTCACTCGACAATTTCTTGCAGACCTGGAACGATGCAGAAAAGAAGCGCGCCATTATAGAAGAGCTAGAAAATCAGGGAATTATCTTTGAAGAACTGAAAGACGAAATTAAAAATGACCTCGATATTTTTGACCTCATCTGCCACATCGCATGGGATGCCCCGGCCCTTACAAGAAAAGAACGCGCCGAAAATGTACGCAAGCGAAACTACTGGACAAAATATGGCGACAAAGCGTGCGCAGTTTTAGATGCGCTTTTAGAGAAATACGCCCAAACCGGAATCGAAGAAATAGAAGATATGAAAGTCCTCACCGTAGACCCAATTAAAGGAATCGGTACTCCGGCAGAAATCGTAAATCTCTTCGGAGGCAAACCACAGTACCTACAGGCAATCCGCGAACTCGAAGCAGAGATTTATAAGGTGGCGTAAAATACTTGCAATTACTCAAAAATGCGGTTATACTAATTTTTGAGTAATAGGAGTGGTATTTGATTTTTACACGTGATTCATATATAAATCAGCTTATTCAAAAAAAACAAAATGGAATGATAAAGATTGTTACTGGGCTAAGGCGCTGTGGCAAGTCATTTCTTTTGTTCAAGCTATTTTACGAAAAGCTTATTTCTGATGGTACGCCAGATTCTCATATAATTAAAATTCCTCTTGATGATTTGGAATACTCTGAACTGCGGGAGAAAATATCACTTTATAAATTCATAAAATCTAAAATTACTGATAATGACCAATACTACTGTCTTTTGGATGAAATTCAACTTGTAGAAGAATTTGAAGAAGTTTTAAATTCTCTCCTGCATATTCAGAATTTGGACGTATATGTTACTGGAAGCAATTCTCGCTTTCTTGTAAAAGATGTGATTACAGAATTTCGCGGACGTGGCGATGAGATAAGATTATACCCGCTTTCATTTAAGGAATTTTTTGAAAGCCGGAAAGATGAATTTATTTCAGCATGGACTGATTACTACACCTATGGCGGACTTCCCCTTGTAGCAACAATGAAAAATCATAAGGAGAAATCAGATTATCTTTCAAATCTCTTTGCTAAGGTTTATCTTACTGATGTAATTGACCGCTATAAGATTCGGAACAAAGGCGAATTCGAAGAACTTCTGGATGTAATTGCATCTTCAATCAGTTCTCTTACCAATCCTAGAAAAATAGAGAACACTTTTAAATCAAAAGAAAAATCAACAATCACAAACAAAACAATTACATCTTATTTGAATTATCTTGAGGATGCCTTTTTAATTCAGCCTTCAGAGCGATTTGATATAAAGGGACGAAAATATATTGGCGCAAACAAAAAATATTATTTTACTGACACAGGGCTTAGAAACGCTCGGTTGAATTTTAGGCAGATAGAAGAAACTCACATAATGGAAAACATTATATACAACGAGCTTAAAATTCGTGGTTTTAATGTTGATGTTGGAATCATTGAATTCAATTCAAAAGACAAAAACGGAAAAACTCTAAAAACACAGCTTGAATGCGATTTTGTAGCAAATCGTGGAAATGAAAAAATATACATACAATCTGCCTTGGATCTATCCAGCGAAAAAAAGAAAGCTCAGGAAGAAAACTCTCTTTTAAGAATAAACGACAGCTTTAAAAAAATAATTATTCAAAAAGAAAAAATCATTCCACATTACGATGATAATGGAATCTACATCACCTGCCTTGAAGATTTTTTGACAGGAGATGAAATATGAGCGAATGGAAAAAAGTAAAAATTGGTGATTTTCTCACAGAACGAGAAGGTCGATATAAACCCGATGATTCAAAGATTTCAAACTACAAACGCCTCGATAAAATAGATTTCTCTGGAGCAATCCATATCTCAGATAAACCTACAAAAACTGATATGATTATTGTTCATCCAGGTGATTTGGTAATTTCTGGAATCAATGTGGCAAAAGGTGCTGTTGCCGTTTATCAGGGAGATGAACCTGTTTGCGCTACAATTCATTATTCTTCTTATACATTCGATAGTTCAAAAGTTGATTTAGATTATTTCAAATATTTTGTAAAAAGCCCTGCGTTTATTGTTGCTCTACAAAAGCAAGTAAAGGGTGGAATCAAAACTGAAATAAAACCAAAGCATCTACTGCCATTAGAGATTTCAATACCAGATCTACAGACTCAACAAGAGATAGTCAAAAAAATATCTCTACAATTGCAAAAAACAGAACAGCTTTCTATAGAAATTGAATCACAAAAAAACTACATAAAGCAGCTTCGCCAGAACATTCTGCAACAAGCCATAGAAGGAAAACTCACCGCTGATTGGAGAAAACATAATCCTGTGATTAAAGGCAATCCCGACTACGATGCAGAAGCATTGTTTGAACAGATACAGAAAGAACGAAGCAACGAAAAGAAACAAAAACAATTATCTCCAATTACAGATGAAGAAAAACCATTTAAAATTCCTGATGGATGGAAATGGGTAAGACTGGGAGAGATAATAAAAGAACCGCCAAGAAATGGTTACTCACCGAAAGCTGTTGATTTTGAAACTCCTATAAAAACATTGAAACTCGGTGCTGTAACTTATGGTATTTTCGACCCAAATGAATACAAATATATAAATGAAGAAATTCCAAAAGATGCCTATTGTTGGTTGAAAAATGGTGATTTTTTAATCGAACGAAGTAATTCCGTTGAATATGTTGGCATTTGTGCAATTTATACAGGTAAAGATAATGAGTTTATGTACCCAGATTTGCTTATGCGATTTAAAACTCAAGATATTTTATCAAAACAATATATCCATACAGCTTTAATTTCACCTTTCAACCGTTCTTATTTTATGAACAGTGCAAAAGGTGCACAAAAAACGATGCCAAAAATCAATCAGGATTGTGTTGTTAATACAATGATTCCTCTGCCTTCAATTGCTGAGCAAAAAGAAATAGTAATACGAGTTGAAAAACAATTACAAGCTATTTCTAATTTAGATAATCAAATTATAGAACATGAACAACTGACAAAACAGCTTATGCAAAGCATATTAAAAGATGCATTTGAGGAGGAATAAATCAAACTGTTTCCATTTTGGAAATAGTTCACAAGATAGCAACTACTGAGGATTTCTCGGTAGTTCAAATCAGTTATCCTAAAAAATTGGATAACTCAACTATCCGAAAATACTGGATAATTCAACACGCCAAAATGGTGTTTTGAATGACGATTCGGGGCGTTGCGAGGTGCGCTAGAAACTGCGTCCTTACGGACTTGTTGCGAGCACCCCGCAGAAGGGGTAGGTCGTTCGCCAAAGGCGAACTTACCGAGTTTTCTACGAAAACTCGCGGCGAGGGGTATTCGCAACGAGCACGAATGTGCGAAGTTTCGAGCGAGGCTTTCCCCTCCTCAATATAAAAACAAAAGGAGCAGAACAAATGCCAAACATTGGTGGAATTGTAAAGACTTTACAGAATATAATGCGCAAGGATCAGGGCGTTTCTGGTGACGCGCAAAGAATTGAACAGCTGGGCTGGATGATTACGCTTAAAATTATTGATGATAAGGAAGCCGAAATGGAGCTTATCAGCGATGATTATGTTTCTGTGATTCCGGGTGAACTGCAGTGGAGAAACTGGGCGGCAGACAGTGAAGGTATGACTGGAGACGCACTTAAGGATTTTGTTGATAATACGCTTTTTCCCGGCTTGCAGAATCTGGATGTTTCAACAGGTAATAAGCGTGCTGTTTTGATTCGTGATATTTTTGCAGGAACTAACAACTACATGAAAAACGGAACTATAATCCGTCAGGTTGTAAACAAGCTTAATGAGATTGATTTTAATGCCAGCGAGGACCGTCATACCTTTGGCGATATTTACGAAAGTCTTTTGCGTGATTTGCAAAGCGCTGGTAACTATGGTGAGTTTTATACTCCCCGCGCTGTTACAGAAATTATGACCGAAATTATTAATCCCCGACTTGGAGAAAAGGTGCTGGACCCTGCCTGTGGTACCGGTGGCTTTTTGACAAGTGCAATTGAAAATATCAGAAAGCAGGATGTTCATTCGGTTGAAGATTTGAAGGTTCTTGAAGAAACGATTCGCGGTCAGGAGCTTAAGCCCCTTCCTTTTATGCTTTGCGTTACAAATCTTATTCTGCATGATATTGAAGTTCCGAATGTTATGAACATGGACAGCTTAAACCGCGAGTATACAAGCATAGGCGCAAAAGAACGAGTTGATGTTATTCTTGCTAATCCACCTTTTGGCGCAAGCGTTTCGGATGGAGTGGAGACTAATTATCCTGCTGCATTCAGAACTACAGAAAGTGCAGATTTGTTCTTGCTTTTGATGATTCGTTATCTGCGTGATGGCCTGCCTGACGGCAAGGCAGGTGGCCGTGCTGCAATTGTTTTGCCTGATGGTTCGTTAACTGGCGACGGTGTAAAGCAGAGAATCCGCGAAGAGTTTTTGACTCAGTGTAATGTGCATACAATTGTGCGTTTGCCTAACTCTGTTTTCCAGCCATATGCTTCGGTTGCTACCAATCTTCTGTTCTTTACAAAGGGCGAGCCTACTAAAGAAATCTGGTACTGGGAACACAAGCTTCCAGAAGGTCAGAAATCTTATTCAAAAACAAAGCCAATTCAAAAGAGCGAGTTTTCGTCACTTCTTGCGTGGTGGAATAATCGTGCAGAAGGTGAACAGTCCTGGCGGGTCCCTGTAGAAAAGATTGCAGAAAACGGATGGAATCTGGATATTAAAAATCCGTTTGTGAAGGAAGAGGAAGTTACTCATACTACCGCAGAACTGCTGGATATGCTTAAAGAGTCATTCAAAAAAAGCGAGAAACTGTTGGAGGATTTAAAATTGACACAATCATATTCACAAGGATAAAATCATGCGCATAACCCAAATCACCCATAACAAAAAACAATACCTCTCACTCCTCCTTCTTGCCGACGAGCAGGAAGACATGATTGACCGCTATCTTGAGCGGGGAACAATGTTCGTTCTTGAAGATGACGGAGTGAAGGCTGAATGTGTCGTTACCGATGAGGGAAAGGGCATTCTTGAAATAAAGAACATCGCCACCGCACCAGAGAGCCAGGGAAAGGGCTACGGCAAAAAACTGATTGACTTTGTGGCACAAACATACCGCGACCGTTTTTCCGTTCTGCAGGTGGGAACAGGCGACAGTCCGCTCACGATTCCCTTCTACGAAAAATGCGGATTCAAGCGTCATCATGTGGTAAAGGATTTTTTCACCAAGAACTACGACCATCCCATTTTTGAGGCAGGCGTTCAGCTTGTGGACATGATTTATCTGCAAAAGCCCTTGATTGAGGAAGGAGAAAAATGAAGTTGGAAAACGAGCGCATAATCCTGAGCGAATGGAATTCCCTTCTGAAATTCCGCCGGGCAAAAAAGGATGACACGGAAGAAATCGTTCAGCTTTACAAAAATGCAATTTCAAAAATGGACGCGCAGAAAATCAATCAGTGGGATGATGTCTACCCAGACCGGACGACATTGGAAGACGACATAAAGAAAAATCAGATGTTCATCGGAAAACAGAATGGAAAAATCGCAGTCTGCTTTGTGTTGAACGAAGAGTGTGACGACGAATACAAAAAGGCAAAGTGGATTTGTCCCGACGCTCGCTTCTGCATTCTCCACCGGCTCTGCATGAACCCGGAATTGCAGAATCAGGGAATCGCAGGAAAAACCATGAATCATATAGAAGAATTCTGCCGCGGACAAAAGTACGATTCAATCCGCCTGGACTGCTTTACCCAGAATCCTTATTCGCGAAAACTCTACGACAAATGCGGCTACACGGTGACAGGCCATGCCGACTGGCGCAAGGGACGCTTTGAACTAAGGGAAAAGAAATTATAAAACGACGCAACCAAAAGTAACAAAATTGCAACGAACGGTTTCTTGCGAGTCTGAGCTTATTCTGCCATGATGTTTTAAGAAGAAATCATCAGCTTCCGCCTTGAGGCAAATGTGAACACTTATGCGGCATTCATGAACGAGGTTGATTCCACACGCCTTGATTCCCACGACTTCCGCTATGAAAACGGAGCCTACATTTATCATGACACCTATGTGGGAGGAGAACAGTTTGCAGGTGAAGAGGCCGTCTGGAAAAACGGAAAATCAGTTTACGCCATGAACTACATGGGACGCGTGCTGGATAAAGAATTCAGCGGAAACTTTTTAAAAGATGCCCTGCGTCACGCTAACAGGAAGATGCCCTACCGTGGACCTGAATACTATGAGGACGGAGAGTACTGCTACAAGTGCAGCGTGCACGGAGACTTCACCTGGTTCCAAGGATATGAAGAAATTTACTGGAAGGATGAAAAAGTCTACGAGTGTTATTTTCACGGCGGAACAACCAGGTAAGATGCTGAGTCACCTGTCTTCGGACAGGCGTTCGAAATCTCAACACCTTACCGTTTTTTATCTTTCCTCCTCAGCCATTTCCGTATACTTGTATTTTTTTAATCTTGCGCCAAAAACAAGACAGAAGACCGTTCCCATTACTCCCAGAATGAACATCATCAAAGCCGCGCCCGAACAGGCTTACAAGAATTCCGCTGGAAGAAAGGGCTGCCATAAAGGGCTCGCATACAGTGTCCACCATGAATCCGCCGAATACAAGTCCGATGGGTATCGTGAAAAACTGCAATGTATTTCTGCACGCATATACTCGCCCCTGCAACTCAAGGGGAACCACATTCCGCATAATGACATTTTGATTCGCGCCCATCACGGGAACAAAAATCCAACCCAAAATCTGAGCGAGGCACCACACAATCGGATTTCTCGAAAATGCCAGCAGAAAATTTTCCGTCCCCAAAGAAAAGAGCATGGTCAAAAAAATGACCCTTACCCTGTCCTTTGGTTTTGGCATACAAGTTGCGATGACGCTTCCCACAGCCATGGCAATCCCTGAGCAGGAAGTCACGATTCCCAACATGGCATTTCCGCAGCGGGGAATCACTTGGGCAGGAAGAGTGGCGTTAAAAGCTGAGGAAATCAAATTCACTCCCGACATAAAAAGGATTATGTTGAGGGGCATGGGATTGTCCTTTAAAAACCGCAGTCCTTCTTTGGCAAGTTTAAGCACATTCTTTTCCTGATTTTTTTCCGAAGAAAGGTTCTGCAATTTGACAAAAAAACTCAGCGCAATAAATGCCACCGCAAAAGTTGACAGGTCCACAGCAATCACGGCCTCAAATCCGGCAAGCCCATACAAGGCGGCTGCAAGCAGAGGATTCCCGATTGAGATGAGTGAGCGAGACAGCGACTGGAGTCCGCTTGTTTTCTGATAGAACTTTTTTGGAGTTACCAGCGTGTATGCCACTTCAGAAGCGGGCTGCTGTACCGTGTTCATAAGACCAGAGACAGCGTTCACCGCATAGAGGTGCCATGTGAAAAGCATGTTAGTTTTATATAAAACCAACACAAGAACCGTGCTCAGTGCGGCCATGGTATCACAGACAAGCATCGTTTTCTTTTTGTCGAACTTGTCGCTGATGGCTCCTGCAAAAATGCTCATAAGAACATAAGGGGCATAGGTACAGATTGTCAGAGCGGCGGTGCTTAATGCCGAACCTGTTTTTTCATACAGCCAGAGAGTCAGAGCAAAACCCGTCATCGCACTTCCAAGCTGAGACAAACTCTGAGTAATCCAAAGTATATAAAAATTTTTTAAACCGTTTTCTACATGTTTCATTTTCTTTGCTCCTTTCTAATTCTTTAGAAAATTGTGAGCAAAGCCTGAGGAAATCAGTTTCCTCCATGCAGAGTCCTCAAGCTTTGCATGGAGAGATGACAATGCACAAAATCATAATAACCTCCTGTTAAAAAATTATTTTTGATACAAGTATAACACAAGAAATAATTTACTAGAAGACGAATAACCGACATAATCAAAATGAATGCATTATGAAAATACTCATTGTTGAAGATGATGAGACTTTAACTCAAGGTTTATGCAGGGCGCTTCGTTCTCAGGAAAGACAAATTGTCTCGTGCAAAAATCGTTCAGAAGCAAGAACTCAACTTTCAAAGGAAACGCTTTCCCTTGCACTCCTAGACATAAATCTCCCCGACGGTAGCGGACTTGACCTGCTTGACGAAAATGCTCTTTCCGTTACCGTAAATCGTCTTAGAAGCAAACTTTCTCTTGGAGAAAAAATAAAGACAGTCTACGGAATCGGTTATATGTGTGTAAAAGAAAAATGATTTTAACTTCCGTCATTCTTTTTTTAATTTCTGCAATACTTCTCGCTCTTGCATTTTATTTCCGATGCAAAACAAAAAAGACCTTAAATTCTCTGGAGGACATGCTAAATCAGGCGATTGAGGGAAAATTCTCTGCAGAACATTTTGACGAAACAAGAGTTTCAAAACAGGAATCAAAACTTGAAGACTATCTTTCTTCCGCCTCAATTTCCGTTTGCTTGAGCAAAAAAAGACAGAATTAAATCCCCTTATTCAAAACATATGGGAGCAGGCAAAAGAAAAGGCTGCGGTAAAAAAATTAAAATTCATAGTGCAGCAAACAGATGCAGTTGCCAACACAGATTCCAAATGGACGCAAGAAGCCCTCTTTAACATTGTAGACAACGCCATAAAATATACAGACAGCGGTAGCATTACAATAGGCGTGTCAGAATATGACATGTTTGTTAGGATTGATGTTTGCGACACAGGAAAAGGAATACCTCAGGAAGAGCAGACAAAAATTTTCGGAAGGTTTTACAGAGGCATGTCTGTTAGGTCAGAAGAAGGAGTTGGAATAGGACTCTATCTTGCAAGGGAAGGAAGACAATAAGCCTTACAACGAACAGGGACATAGAAGAAACATGCTTGGCAAAAATTTTACACGAATAGGCATTGCATACGCCTACAGTGCCAACAGTACCTACAAATACTACTGGGTCATGATTCTGGCGTAAAAAATCAGTCATCGCCCCAACGGTCGTAGTCACCTCGCGAGTCCTTAGCACTTGACCAGCCAGCGGATTTTTCCTGAAGCATTTCTGCATCCTCCCTGCCCTGCACGGTTTTCCATTGGGCATATTTTTTTGAGGGTGCCGTTTTTTCTTTGTTCTTTTCGCGGAGATCTTCTTCGCCGTTTGCCATAAAACTTTTCCTCCCAAAGAGTTTTTACATATACATATTTTGTCGCATGCAGCAAACAGACCTTTCGACTTGTCTAGGAATTTTTGCTCTGCAATAACATTGCAATCTTGTCTAAAATCAATTCATCAGCTGGCAACCATTTAACGGAATGCAGATTATCCGCCGTAAGCCATGCAGCGTTCTCGTGCTCCAAAAGCTTCAGGTCGCCCGAAACAATCTCGCAGGCAAAGCACTCCATGGAAAGATGAAATGTGGGGTACTCGTATTCGATTGTGGCGATTCTCTCTTCCACGCTGATTTGGGTGGCAAGCTCCTCCCGGATTTCACGAGCAAGGGCAGCTTGAGGCGTTTCACCAGATTCGATTTTCCCTCCGGGGAATTCCCACCACCCCTTCCAATCTCCGTAACCGCGCTGGGTAGCAAAGACGGAGCGAGTGCCTTGGGGTGAGGTGCGGAAGATGAGGGCGGCTACTACGGGGATGGATTTCAATTCGTTTTGCAACACGGCTTCTCCCATCTTATTCCTCCACTTTTACAATCTTTGGCGAATAAGGGCTTATTGCCAGGTTTCCAGAATCAATGATTTTAATTTCACTTGATGAAATATCCACTACCTGAATATTCTTTAGGCGAACCAGATAATAGAACTGGGCTTTAAATGCTTCTTTCGGCTCATAGCCTTTGCCTGTTTTGTCCTTCATTTCTTTCAGGCGGCTGGCAAGAGTTTCGGTCGATACGAGTTCAGTGGATGCAATTTCTGCCGTCCATGGCTCAATGACATATTCTGAAATATTTTTGTGGATTCCAAAATCCGTTCGTGATGCCAGAAAATATTTTACCCTTGCAATGTCTTTATGAAGCGGATAAACATAACCGTCGCGGATTGCATGATAGTAAAAATAGATTCCACTTTCCGAGTGTAAGAAATTTGAATCCTCTGCTGATGACGGTATAAGATGCTCATTTTTCAGCCAGTCATAATATTCATTTCGTATGAATCCAAGCATATATAAGTTTGAATCAGATTTTTTGGAATCAAAATCAACAGGACTATTCTCACTGGGAGACTCAGCAATCATTCTGTCAAAATAGTCGGCGCGTGCATTTCGGCTTGCCGGGTTTGCATTGAATGTAACGACTTCCTTTATAAAATCCTGCACGGCTTTTTCACCTGCGTTGAGTTCCCTCTTATTCACATCGCTTGGGCGGATTGCAAAAGCTCCTACCCCGGGCAGAATCTCTTCGTATACAGAAAAGCGTTTTCCGTCTTTGCTGTCACTTCCGGGGTACAGGACATAACTTCCCACAGTTCTGCGGATTGCGTCATTGTAGGTGTGCATTTTCAAAAGGTCACCGCGCCTGTAGGTGTTCATTACGCTTTCGCCTTTTTCCTCGCTGATTTCTTTATTTATTTCCGCCTCTGATTCTTCTTTATTGATGAACTGGCTCAAATCTTCCAGCCGGTATTTTGCATCAAAATGAATATAGCTTACAGCGCCATCTTCCACGGCCTTATCTTCATCCGCATAAGTCTTTGGATAAATTGCAACAGTGTAATCAGGACGAAAAGGACGGGAGTAGGAACCTTCATACTTTGATTTTTCAAAGTTCTTGTGAGAAAAAGTCCTGTTGTAATATAAATCAATCTTCTGATTCTTCGTCTCAAAATGCTGGACTGATTTCTTATCCTGACAGAGAGAAATTGTAAGGCCGTCATTCTCTTTTATAAAAGCATCTTCTCCATTTTGCAGAACCGGCAGGCAGCCGTCAATTTTTGATATGATTTTTCTAAGCTCAAAGAAAAGCCAGTATTCATATAAAAGAGCGGTATTTTTTGACTCGCCGGAATAGACTTCTTCCTTGCCCTTCCAGTCAAGCTGCAGTGCCAAATCCACCATAGAAAATGCGTTGAAAATCTGCGAATATCCCTCACGTTTTTCCAGAACCTGATTATTTACCGGCATCAAGGTCAATTCCTGTATGTCATCAAAAAAGGAATCCTGTAAAATATTTTCAATCCGCGTTTTTATTTCCCCAGCTTCGGCAACATAAAAAGAATTCGGCTCATTTACATAAGTGATGATGTTTTCGCAAATCTCCAGAAATACATTCAGGGCAAACTTTAAAAAGCGGTTTGCAGGAGTGTCCAGACTTTCGCATTTGTGAGTGACGGCAATTTCAGACGGAAGATAAAATCCGCTGCCAGAATCATTCCAGTTCCGGCCATAAGAAAAGGGATTTGTGAAAAAGCGTTTAGACGGCGCGCCCTGCCCAAAAGACTTGAACTCATCTTCTTCTATAAGAATGCGGTCTGGATTTCTTTTGATTGAAGCAAAAAGACTTTCGATGTTGTCTGAATAGCAGAACTGGCGCAAAAAAATGAACTGCTCCAAGGCAGTTTTCTGCTGCTTTTCCGCGTCCTGAGAAAAAGTAAGAGAAGTCGGGCTTGAATATTCCAAGAGCAAGGCGGAACATTCTTCTGCAATAGCCTGAGTAAGATTTACATAATCACTTTCGTAGCTGATTTTGTCAGGCACAACTTCAAAAGAAAGAGATAACGGCTCATTATCTGTCTCAAAGCACAGCTCGGACTTTCCAAGATAATTTATGAACTGAAAGACAATGCTTTTTTCATCGTCTTTTTCTGTTTTCAAAAACTTGTTGCTTTCATTCTTAAAGTGAAGGTTATAATTTTCTTTTTTATCTGGATTGTCAGAATCTGAAATCTGACACTTATAGCGGACAGTTTCTTTTAAGCGAAGTGGATTTATATTGTAGTCGGAGTCTGTTGAATACTCCACATAGGATTTTTCCCCTGCTCCAGAATCTTTTAAAAGATAAAAGTCAAAGTTCCCGTCAGAAAAAGCTATGTTGTTCCAGTCAATTTCATTGCGCTTTCCTGCGGGAAAAAGTTTTAGAGAAAGGGAATTGTAATGATATATAAAACCTGCAAGATTTTTCATAAAATCTAAGTCTACAATCCTTTTTAGATATGTTAAAAAAAGCCAAATTTTTTAACATTGCGAAACCACTATGTTAAAAAATTTCAATTTTTTTAACATACACCTGATAACATGTATAAAAATTCCAAATTTTTATACATGTTCTTTATACAAATCAGCCTGATTAATGAACAAATCTACTAACTGCTGATTTATATAATAATTGCTGTTTCCAATACGCAATTTCTCAAGCAAGTTATGATCAACTAATTCATCAAGATACTTAGATGCAGTCTGCCTTGTTACTTCCAAATCCCGCATTATATATTCAATCTTAGTATAGGGGTGGCGAAAAAGATTATTCAAAAGTTCATGATTGTATTTTGTTCCAAACAAAGGCCGCATTTTCTGTTTGTAGTCTTGCATAAGATTTTTAATTTCTTGAACTAAAATTACAGTTTCGTTTGCAGTAACTTCAATTCCTTTTAGCATGAATACAATCCAATTTTCCCAATCACTTTCATTATCAGGAGCATTATCCCTGATACGCTGAATCAGTCTGTAGTAATCGGCCTTATTGTGATTGATATAGCGGCTCAAATACAAAATGGGCAAGTCCAAAAGGTCATTTGCCACAAGATAAAGAATGTTGATTATCCTTCCAGTCCGACCATTTCCATCATAAAAAGGGTGAATGCTTTCAAACTGATGATGAATAATCGGAAGTTTTACAAGCGGGTCAAGCTCACAAACAGTTCTGTCATTGATAAATCGCTCCAGATTGCTCATTAAGCGTTCAATCTCGTCTTTTGTCTGCGGTGGCGTATAGACGGTTTCATTGCTGTTGTTTTTAAGTTCTGTGCCGGGAACAGAACGAAAGCCCGCCGTATTTTCTTCGAGTTCCTGTTGAATCTGTTTTATAATGGCATTTGTGAGAAGCTTATTTTTTCGCACTAAGTCAAACCCAGTATGCATTGCCTGTCTGTAACGCAGAACTTCCTTTTGAGCTGCTTTTGTAACGGTCTCTACCATATCCAAATCAGCCTGATACACTTCATCCTGAGTCGTTACGATATTTTCAACCTCGGAACTGTCCTTAGCTTCCTGAAGAACAAGAGTGTTAAGCAAAATGCTTTCATTCGGTATTGTCTTTGCAACGCCTTTCAATTCTGCAAGAGCGCGGGAAGCAAGAGTCAACTGCTTGTAGATTGCAAGAGATTCAAACTTGAATTGCAGTGGAAGGTTTGGAATTTGGTAAATATTACTCATCTACAATACCTCTAACAGTTTAAATAAAGCTTGCATACTGGAAGCGATTCAATTTGTCTTTCATCTGACGTATTTTGGCAAGGCTTTCTTTTAGTTGATTTTCATCGCATAATTTTTCCAGTTCATCAAGGAGACTTCCTATCTGCTTTTTGTTTCCGTGGATTTTCGGAAGGATTTTCTGCAAGATTTGGATGTCCGCAATGTCTGTTGCTATCGGCTTTTCGCCTTCTGCTGTCTTAAAAGCTGCAATTGCATATAGGCGGATTTCTTTTACTGTTCGGTATGCAAATTCAAAGCCGCATTTTTCAAGTTCCTTGTAGAAAGATTCAAGGATTGGTTTTATTCCTTTAAGAACAGTTTGAACTTCCTCTGGAATTGTGCCAGAACGAACCTCATTTGCAAGCTTCATAAAACCTTCGGCTACACCAGGCTCTGCAGTTTTATCATCATCTCCATTGGAAGATTTGAGCAAATTATCAAGAACATCTTCCATTTCCGGCTTAAACTCAATTACATTGGCTCGGTCAAGAACCTTTGGGCTGAACATATAAGTTGTCTCGTCAATGTTTACCGTGCCGGTAATGAAAAGATTTTTAGGCAGCTCTAGTTTGCCGTATCCCGGAATGTCAAAGAAAACTGGCTCACAGTTTTCCTTATAGTCCAAAAGTTCCATCTTGCTCAAAAAGTCAGAAAAATACCGCTCCACATGGGAAAGATTCATTTCATCAAGAATCAGGAAGAAAGGAATTTCTGGATTCTCACCGGCCAACTCAATAAACTTAAAGACATCAGTTTTTTCGTATTTTCCAGCACCGTTGTCTGCAAGCGGATTGTAATAGCCGAGGATTTTTGTGTTGTCCGTCCAGTCCGCACCTACTGGGATAAGAAGATGATTTGAAACATATACCCCTCTTCGTTCTTGCTTTATATAATCAAGTACAAACTTTGCTATTTTTTCGATATGTGTAGTATCCCATGAATATGATTGTCCATCATATAGACCTTGTTCTTGCATATCAGAGCGGACAGGATTACTTGCAATCCCATTTTGGGCATACCAGTCGATATATTCCTGAATAATGCCGAAAGAAATACAAATATATTTATTCTTTGTGTTATACACTTCAACTGCTGTATCAGAAACAGATTTCAGCTTCACACCATTCATATCATAATCATGTTCAAGAATATACTTAAACAAATCCTTTAGAGATTTATTATAATCGGGAATATTGTTATGATAGTATTTAGCAATTTTACAAGCGACTTTTGTTTTTCCTGTTCCTGAATTTCCACTAAGAATAACAAATGGTTTTGCAAGCAGAGAATTAATATATCTTCTTTCAAAATATGATTTACAAAAATTATGCAAATAATTCATACGTACCTCCTCTACAAGGGTCATTGCCCTTACAAAATATGACGAACTGATGCCTGAGTTCCGCTGAATCACTTCAGCGTATCACATTACCGCCTGTTCGTTTACCTTTATGGAAAACTTTGTAATGTAGCACCTTCCCTTACAGAGATGCATCTGTCTTGATCTGGATGACCAAATCGTCCATTTGTAAAACTTAAAAATTTTGTAGTTATCGTTGAAGACGGCTTATCCCAATAAAGCCTTCCATATACATCTCTGAAATAATTATCTCGACCAATATAGCATTTCAACTGCAAGTCAGGATTATCTTTGAAGGCTATACGTGTTCCACCGTCCTTTCTCACAGCACGAATTCTTTGAAGATTTATTGGAGCCAATTCCCTTGTGGAATGAAATCGTTGTGTATTCTCATCTCGATATCCAGCTGGTATTTTCGGGAATTTTCTTTCGTTTCCTATAGCATCTCTTACAGTTCTCTCTTTTTTTTCATGCTCAGGCAGATGCACTTGCCTGTCCAATCTTGTTGCTATCAAAGAAAATCTTCGCCTGTTTTGCGGAATGCCATAGTTCTTCATATTAACCACATCATAAACGCATTTGCCATTTTCTTTGTTTCCATATCCCAGCTGGTCGAGCTTTTGTAAAAAATCATGGAGAATAGTTTCTTTGTTGCTCATAATCCCCGGTACATTTTCCACCAGAACATATCCCGGTTTATAGTACTCAACAAATTTTTCAAAATAAAGAAGCAAGTCTTTTGTCTTTCGAGATTTTTCTTTTGATGACCGGATAATGCTGTAGAATTGACATGGACTGCAACCGACAAAAATCATTTCGTCATCATTGCGTTGTACATTAAATTCTTTTTCAAAATATTCTAGAGGGAGCTTTGTTATATCTTCATTTACAAATTTTGCCGGAGAATTATTTATCTCATACGTCTCTTTCGCTTCTGAATCCAAATCTACCCCTGCGATGACATCTATTTTTGCCTGAATGAGTCCGTTTGTCATGCCTCCGCCACCGCAGAAGAAGTCTATTGCACGCAAGATTTTCCTCCAAAAACAGCTATCCCAATATAACGGCAATCATTATACCATAAAGCAGCCTTTTTGTTTAGCAGTGTTTTTGCTCAGTTTGTACGATATTTTCCAGGCTAGGGATTGGAGCACCTGCCCGCAGGGCAGTTCCGTAGCGTAGCGGAGGAATGAGGGTGACCGAAGTGCGGAAAGCCCGCCCCCGAAGCGATGGGATTGTCGGGTCTAGCCCGACAATGACTGAGCGGAGGGGGGAGCCCCCATAAAACCTCTACCTAAGCCAGTCTTCTTCAAGTAAAAACTGCTCAATTCCTATATATTGAATTCCTTTGTCATCCTGCCAGGGTTCTATGTTGTCTTTTATTACTACAAACTTTTTGAATGAATCGTTTATCCGACAGAGGGAATTGATTTCCTGCTGCTTTTTTTCTTGGTCATCAATATTTAGGGCAGACTGTATATAAAAACGTTTGCTGCCCATATTTGCTATAAAGTCAACTTCCAGATAATTTCGCTGACTTTTTCCCCGCGCATCTTTTGTATTATGCTCAACTACTCCAACATCAACATCAAAACCTCGGATTTTCAGTTCATTAAAAATGATATTTTCCATTATGTGGTTTTCTTCCTGCTGACGGAAATTTAATCTTGCATTGCGTAAACCCACATCTACAAAATAATATTTGAGAGGCGTACTGATATATTTTTTGCCTTTCACGTTATATCGGACTGCACTGTCGATTAAAAAAGCATCCTTAAAATATTCGAGGTAAAGGCTGACTGTTTCTGGAGCAACATTTCTTTTTTTTACAGTCTTAAAAGTATTTGAAAGATTTAAAGGATTTGTTAGAGAGCCTATTGAAGATGAAATTACATTTAGTAATTCTTCAAGATCTGAACTGTCATTAATTACTTTGTGACGTTCAAGGACATCTTTTATGTAAGTACCAGTGAATAAATCCTTAAGATATTTACTTTTTTCTGCTGGAGTCTTTTTTGTCACGACGAGCGGCATTCCTCCGTATGTGTAATATTCACGCCAGGCTTTGCTTTTATCACCTTTATATGCGCTGTAAAATTCGCTGAATGATAAGGGATAGATTCTAACTTCGTCCCCTCTGTCGCGGAATTCCGTTACTATGTCAGATGAAAGCATTTTAGAGTTGCTTCCTGTTATGTAAATATCAGCATTAGGAAGCTTCATAAAACCAAGAACAGTGTCTACAAATGTGATTTTCGCGTCTGGATTTGGAAGGTACGGATTTTGTATTTCCTCAACTTTCTGAATTTCATCAAGGAATATATAATATTGCTTTGAGGTATCAGAAACCAGGGAACGAATGTATTTATCAAGTTCTATTGGATTGCGGTATTTGGCATTCGCAGTTTCGTCAAGCGCAAGTTCTATAATCTGCTCTTGTTTTACTCCATTATTGATTAAATACTGATGATAGATAACAAACAGAAGATATGACTTTCCGCAACGGCGGTTTCCTGTAATAATTTTTACAAGCCCATTCTCCCGTTTTGAGATTAATTTTTCTAAATAACGTGGTCTTTCAATCACTTTCAACCCTTTAAACATTTGCGTAAATACGCATTTTTTTCAGTTCATTATACAAGCAGAGAGAAAATTTGGCAACTTTTAGCTCTGAAATTTTTGCGTATTTACGCATTTTTTTAACACGATATTTTCCAGGCTAGGGATTGGAGCCACGCCACAGGCGTTCGGGAGCGGAGGGATTCCGACTTTTGTCGGAATGACTGAGCGGACGAATGGAGCGCGGTTAGTGCGGAATGGCGGAAAGCCCGACCCCGAAGCGATGGAATTGGCGGGTCTTGCCCGACAATGACTGAGCAGAGGGGGAGC
>CALCRU010000060.1 GCA_937894335.1 uncultured Treponema sp.
ATTTTTTTTGAGAAAACGCCTTTTTCAAGAAAACGGCTTGTTAATCAGCGTTTCCCTAGATTGCTTGAGTCTGCAAGGAGTGCACCCCTTGTGTCAAGAATGCGGATTCTTGCGTCAAAGCGTCCCTTCATGTTGCGAAGAATGTTTTGAGCTGCCTCTTGAGAAACTTCAGTGTCGTCGATTGCGCTTAAACTTGCCGCAAATAAGCGTGCTTGTTGAACATTTGAACTTTCTGTTAGAGATAGAAGCTGGTTTTCGTAAGTCTTAAGGACAAGCATTGCCGCAATGGGAATGAATGCGACTATAATCAGAAAAATGGAAATTTGCAAGCTAATGGGAAAGCGGAATTTCTTAAACACTTTATTCACCTTTGAAGCGGTAGCCCATGCCGTATACTGTTTCAATTACACCTGAGTTTAGTTTTTTTCGTAAGCGTTTTATGTGGCAGTCTATGGCTCTGTCGTTAAGATATATGTCGTCAGGGTAGGCGGCGCTTATAAGCTGGTCTCGGGTAAGCACGGTGTTTGCGTTACGCATAAAAGTTTCTAGCAGGCGGAATTCTGTGACGGTTAGGTTAAGGTTCTGCCCTTTGTGGCTAGCACTGTATGCGCTTGTGTTTAGCTGGATTCCGCTCATTTGCAGAGTGGAGTTGCTACTTGCACTTGCTTCCTGCGTTCTGTTGTATCGCCTAAGTATTACATGTACTCTAGCAATTAGTTCTCGCAAAGAAAAAGGTTTGCACAAATAGTCATCCGCTCCCAGCTCGAGGCCAAGAACACGGTCAAACTCTTCGTCTCGTGAGGTTAAAAACATTATGGGAGTAGTGCAGGAATTTTGTCTTAGAGCCTGAAGTAGGGTTAACCCGTCCATTACCGGCATCATAATGTCCAGAATGAACAGGTCTGGTTTTGCTGTCTGCGACTTGTATGCCTCAAGAGCCTTTGCACCGTCTGCAAATGTTAGGACAGTAAAACCTTCTTTTTGCAGTGCGGTTTGCAAAGAGAGCCTGATGTTTTTTTCGTCGTCAACAACAGCTATGGTCACTTTTGTTAGGGGCGTACAATAACATCGGCCAAGTGGGGACGCTTAACTAAATCTTTCTTAAGTCCTTCTTCCCGTGCTTTGTTAACATAAGCAGGATCTTGGAAGCTGTAAGTAAAGTTTGTGTGAACATCGTAAGTTCCTTTCATAAGTGCATAAGCGTCTTCTGTCATAACCAACTCTTCGTCTGTAGGAATAACAAAAATCTTTGTTGCGCTGTCGTCTGCACTGATGCAAGTTTCTGCGTTGCCAGTAAAGCTCCATTCATTTTTCTGAGCGTCAATTTTGATGCCGTAGTTTTCAAGTCCGCTACAAGCCTTAAAGCGAGTAATGGGTCCCCTTTCACCAACACCGGCAGTCCAAACAATTGCATCAACATGTCCCAGTTCTGCCATAAAAGCACCAATGTATTTCTTAATGCGAAGTGCTTCCATTTCTATAGAAAGCTGGCACAGTTTGTCGCCTTTAGCTGCATCTATTTCAATGTCGCGTCTGTCGGAGTATTTTCCTGTAATGCCAAGGCATCCACACTTTTTGTTAAGGGCCTTATCCATTTCGTCAGCGCTCATTCCCGTCTTTCGCATAATGTAGAAAGGCAGGGCAGGGTCAAGGTCGCCAGAACGAGTTCCCATAACAAGACCTTCCAGCGGAGTGAGTCCCATGGTGGTGTCGTAGCATTTTCCGTTTTTAACTGCACACATAGAAGAACCGTTACCAATGTGGCAGATAATCAGATTTGTGTCTTCTGGCTTTTTGTGCAAAAGAACAGATGCACGCTTTGCTGTGTAGAGGAAGCTTGTTCCGTGGAAGCCGTAACGGCGTGCTGCATATTTTTCGTACCATTCCCTGGGGATTGCATACTGGAAAGTTTCTTCGGGCATTGTCTGGTGCCATGCTGTGTCCATGATTGCAGAGTGGGGAACATTAGGCATAACTTTCTGGGCAGCTTCAATACCCATAATGTTTGCGGGCATGTGCAAAGGACCTAAATCAACTACTTCACGGAAACCTTTAAGAACTTCGGGAGTGATGAGTACTGACTTTGTAAACTTTTCTCCTCCGTGAAGAACTCTGTGTCCTACGGCAGAGATTTCATCCATAGATTTGATTACACCGATTTTTTCGTCAGTGATTGTTTTAAGAATCAACTCAATAGCCTCTTTGTGAGTGGGGCAGGCGCTCTTGATTTCTGTCTTTGTTCCGTGGGCGCTGTGTGTAATTCCCGAACCGTCAATGCCAATGCGTTCAACAACACCGTTTGCAAGAACTTCCTTGTTGTCCCAATCATAAACCTGATACTTTGCAGAAGACGAACCGCAATTCAAAGTAAGAATGACCATTGCCATAAGTATTTCCTCGTAATAAGCAATAAAGATATCCTCTATATTATATCGTGTTGCGTTTTTTATTGCAATCTGATATATTCACGCTAGGAATACAATACGTTTGCGATGAACGGCGGTAGAATGGATTCCACTACCTAACGGGCGCACAGCGACTCTCATGACCACATCACCAAGTGTTTAATTCATCACTACACTTTTTTAGGAGCGTACTATGAATAAGTATGTCAAACGCTATCTGATTGATGCGCTGGGCGGAATGGCTCAGGGTCTGTTTGCCTCACTTCTGGTGGGAACAATCATCAAAACACTGGGACAACTTTTGCTTCGTTTGGGAGACAATGTTGTTTTTCAGTTTTTAGTTGATGCCGGAAACTTTGCAAGCGAGGCACATGTTGTGGGTGCGGCAATGGCTGTTGCAATTGGTTACGCAATGAGTGCCCCTCTTCTTGTGCTGCTTTCTCTTGCGGCTGTTGGTGCAACTGCAAATGTGTTGGGTGGTGCAGGTGGACCACTTGCTGTTTTGGTTATAGCAATTATTGCAACAGAGTTGGGCTGCCTTGTTTCTAAAAAAACAAAAGTTGATATTCTGGTTACTCCCCTTGTTACTATTTTAAGCGGATCATTACTTGCTGTTTTGTGTGCAAAATATATTGGTCTTGCTGCAAGTTCTGTTGGTAATCTCATTATGTGGGCAACTAACCTGCATCCCTTTGTAATGGGAATCATTGTTTCGGTAATTGTAGGCGTTGTTCTTACTCTTCCCATTTCTTCTGCGGCAATTTGTGCTGCACTGGGACTTACAGGTCTTGCTGGTGGAGCGGCTGTTGCAGGTTGTTCCGCAAACATGATTGGCTTTGCAATTTTAAGCTTTAAGGAAAACAAATGGGGCGGACTTGTTTCTCAGGGATTAGGAACTTCTATGCTTCAAATGCCGAACATTGTAAAAAATCCTCGTGTTTGGCTTCCTGTTATTCTTACTTCTGCTGTTACCGGTCCTATTTCAACATGCTTGTTTAAACTGCAAATGAATGGAGCTCCTGTTTCTTCGGGAATGGGTACTTGCGGATTCGTTGGTCAGATTGGAATGATAACAGGATGGTTCTCTCCGTCAGACGCTGCTCTTGCTCAGGGTGCGACAGCAATTACTCCAGGTGCATTGGAATGGATTGGACTTATTCTGGTAAGTTTTGTACTGCCTGCAGTACTAACATGGGCATTTGGCATTCTGTTTAGAAAAATCGGTTGGATAAAGGACGGCGATTTAACGCTGGAAAACTAAGCCTTGTTCTTTAGGCTAAAAAAGGGCGTCTCTAAGGGAGGCGCCCTTTTTGTTTACATGTTTACTACTGTTTCGCTAAGTGGACGGCGCAATGTATGGCGTTCAGAAGGTGCGCTTGTTTCTGAGGGGTAACCTATGTCCAAAAGGCACACAACTTCAAGTCCTGCAATTTCGGGAAAGGCGTCAAAGATTTTCTGTGCGTCAAAACCTCTTGCCCACAAAGTGCCCAGTCCCAAGTCGGTTGCTTCCATCATCATTTCGGTGGTAACTATTGCCACATCAACGGCTCCCCCTTCGTAACCAACATAATGTGTTTCATTAGGATTTTTATAGCTTAAGTTCTTGTCGTAGCAGACCATAAGTACTACCGGTGCATGGTAAGTCATGGGTGTAACTGCGTTAATGCGTTCCAGTGCCTCTTTGCTCTTTAAAACAAAAATCTTCTGTGACTGAGTGTTTTTTGCAGTGGGAGCAAGTCTGCCTGCCTCAAGAATTTTATCCAACTTTTCCTGTTCAACAGGTTTGTCAGAAAACGAACGCACTGAATAGCGCTGCTTTGAAAGTTCAAGAAAGTCCATGTTTATCTCCTGTGTTGTAAACTCTTACACCAGTTAGCAAGTCTTCAAATTCGTCATGGGGAAGAGGTCTGTCAAACAGATAACCCTGAGCCATCTGGCAGCCGGCAGACTTAAGGAATTCAGCCTGATAGTTTGTTTCTACGCCTTCTGCAATTACTGCAATGTTTAAATCCCTCGCCATGTTTATTATTGCGGAACTTACAATTTTGTCAGGATTGTGTGAGACAGTAATTTTTATGTTGTCAATAAGTGACTTGTCTATTTTGATAACATCAGCCTGAAGGTTCTTTATAAGTTTGATAGAAGAGTAGCCTGTTCCAAAGTCGTCTATTGAAATGCGGATGTTGTGTTCGTGCATTTTGTTAACGAATGAAATAAGGCGGTCGTAAAACTGATAGTCCGAAAGTTCTGTAAGTTCAATCTCAAGCAAGTGGGGAGGAATTTCGTAATTATCCACAATTTTAAGAATCTCGTCCTCAAGCTTAAGATTTGAAAGATGTATTTTTGAAAAGTTTACAGAAGTGCATACTGGTTCTATGCCACGGTCAATCCAGTCGCGAAGGTCTCGGCAAACGGTGTCCAGCATGTAAAAGTCAAGGCTGCGGATTGAACCCTCGTTTTCAAGTATGGGAATGAACTCGCTAGGTGGAATAAGTTTTTCCCTTTGCCAGCGAGTAAGTGCCTCGCATCCGCACAAAGTGTTTGTAGATAAATCAACTTTAGGCTGATAGAAGACAAGAAACTGTTTCTTTGCAAGGGATTCTCTGAATGCGCTTAGTATGCCCTTGTCGTGTATTGTTCGCTCAAGCATTTCGGGGCGGAAGTACATTATGTCTACAAATGGAGAACGCTTTGCGGCATTTAATGCAATGGAGGCGTTTGTCATTATGTCAGACATTGTTGAGGTTTTGTTCATTTCGCTTACGCCCACATTAAAATCAATATGAACGGGAGTCTCTATACCTCTTACCGAAACCCTTATGGTAACATTCTGAATAAAATCAAGATACTTTGGTAAAGTGTCTGTGCGGACTATGGCAAGAAAGTTGTCTCCTCCCAGTCGTGCAAAGTATCCATTTTCACCTATAAACTCTGTGCTTTTTGCGCAGTACTGCTTTATTATGATGTCGCCGTTTGAACCGCCAACCTGTTGGTTAATGAACTTAAAGCTCTTGATATTTGTAAAGACCGTGGAGTACTGACCGATAAGTCCGTCCTGTATGAGCATGGTGGCTACTTCCTGCAAACCGCGAGAATTAAGTGCGCCACTAAGACTGTCGCTCCGTTCAACTTTGTACATAAGCCCCATGAGCCTTGTTCTGCTACAGAGCATGAATGTAATTTGGCAGAAGTGGTTTAGAGAAACTTTTTCTTCCTGAGTCCAGGTGTAGTCTTTTGAAGAATTAAGCCTAAGGACAATGGCACCGCCTTCTGAAGTAACATAGGATTTTTCAAACACATCAGAACCGTAGCCGTTAGGATTTGTGTAGGGAATAGAATTGTTGGTCATGCCCTTTGGTTCGTAGATTGAGGCTGGTAGCGAGACATTTACGCTAAACCGTCCCAAATGAATGTCATCAGCAATGAGATGAAGGTTTTCAGAAATGCGTTGCATCATTTTTGGAAGTGAATAAATGCTTTCGCAAATGCTTTCAAAAAAATCAGCGAAGTTTTCACTGCACAATTCTTTCATATCTTTATTATAAAGCAAGAAGTCAAAAAAATGTACTTAGTATTGTATATACGGTAATTATAAATAGTCTTAGGGGTGTAGTAAGCCCGTGACAAGGTGCTCTTGAATTTGCCATAATGCAGTGATGCCGCAGAATAGAACATACATTGCCATAGACTTAAAATCTTTTTATGCCTCTGTTGAATGTCGTGAAAGGGGGCTTGATCCGCTTGCTGCAAAACTTGTGGTTGCGGACGCTAGCCGTACCAGCAAAACAATTTGTCTTGCGGTAAGTCCTGCCCTTAAGGCTTACGGTCTTTCTGGTCGCTGTAGGCTTTTTGAAGTTGAAGCAAAGGCAAGAGAAGTTAAAAGGCACACAGGCAAAGATTTGGAATACATTACGGCTACTCCTCGTATGGCACTTTACATGCAGTATTCGGCAAATGTTTACAGGGTTTACCTTAAGTACTTTGCTCCCGAAGACATTCATGTCTATTCAATTGATGAAGTTTTTATTGATGCGACTTCCTATCTTAAACTTTATAAGACAAATGCTCACGACCTTGCAGTAAAAGTCATAAGGAACATACTTTCCGAAACTGGAATTACTGCAACCGCCGGAATTGCTCCCAACCTTTACCTTTGCAAAATTGCCATGGACATTGTTGCCAAGCATATTCCTGCCGACAGTGACGGGGTTCGCATTGCATCGCTTGACGAACTTACTTACCGCAAGACTCTCTGGTCCCACAGACCCCTTACTGATTTCTGGCGCATTGGCAAAGGTATTTCTCACAGGTTGGAAAAAAAGCGTATCTATACCATGGGAGACATTGCTCGCACTTCCTTACGAAACCCCAATCTTCTTTATGATGAATTTGGAATTGATGCAGAGATTCTTATAGACCACGCCTGGGGTTACGAAAATGTTGGGATGAAGGACATTAAAAACTACAGGAGTTCTGCCAAATCTGTTTCCAGCGGTCAGGTTTTGCAAAGACCCTATTCCTTTGAGGAGGGCAAAATAATAGTGCGTGAAATGGCTGAACTTCTTGCTCTGGATTTGTTTGAAAAGCATCTTGTTACAAGTTCGGTTACTCTACAGGTGGGTTATGATATTGAGGGCATTCCTCAGGATTTTGACGGTGAACTGGTCAGCGACTTTTACGGCAGAACTGTACCCAAACCTGCCCACGGTTCTGCTTTTGTTGGAGATGGCACAAATTCTTCAAAGGCAATATGCGAAGGTTTTGTAAGTCTGTACGAGAGGGTTGTAAATCCTGAGCTAAAGGTAAGGCGATTTAATGTTACTGCCAACGGGGTAAAAAAGCAGCAGGAAAGGGAGCCTACTCTTTTTGACGGTCTGGAGGAAAACCTTTTTGAAAAGAAGGAAGAAAATCTGCAGGAGACCAGGCTTTCCATTATCAGAAAATTCGGGAAGAACGCAATTCTTAAGGGAACAAACCTTCAGGAAGGGGCAATGACTGTTGAGCGCAACATGCAGATTGGAGGGCACAAGGCATGACTGACTATGATGACATTTTAAATACAGAATGGCCTCCAAAAGAAAGAGACTTGGCTCATCGCCCCATGCCAGTAAGCCAGCGTGCAAAGATTTTCCTTCCTTTTGCTGCCTTAACAGGATATGAACAGGTGTTGGACGAAACTCTTCTAATCCAGCTTGAGGGAATGGACGGCCTTGCGGATTAAACTTTCCCATGTTGACATAATGCGCCACAGTGTCATAAAATCGTAATATAGAATGTTTTTATTAGGAGACAAAGATGGTCATCAAGCCAATGATTCGCAGCAACATCTGCATTAACTCTCATCCGGTGGGATGTGCAAAAGATACAGTTCGTCAGATTGAATACGCAAAATCTCAGAAGGCAAAACGGGGCATAAAGACAGCACAGGAGGGTGGTTACGCTCCAAAGACGGTGCTGGTTCTTGGATGTTCTACAGGCTACGGACTTGCAAGCCGCATTGCCGCAGCATTTGAATATGGAGCAGAAACAATTGGCGTATCTTTTGAGCACGAAGCAAGTGTTTCTCGCGCAGGAACTCCGGGCTGGTACAACAATAAGGCCTTTGACAGGGAAGCCGCAAAAGAAGGTCTTAAGTCTGTTACTTTTAACGGAGACGCATTTAGCGACGAAATGAGGGCCAAGGTAATTGATGAAGTAAAGTCATGGGGAAAGAAATTTGACCTTGTAGTTTACAGCCTTGCTAGCCCCGTTCGCACAGACCCTGACACAAAAGTTCTTTATAAGTCAGTGCTTAAGCCAGTAGGTTCAGAATACGGTGGAGCTTCCCTTGACATGATGACTGGAAAAATGTCTACCATGACCGCAAAGCCTGCAGAAGGCGACGATGTTGCAAACACAGTAAAGGTTATGGGCGGAGAAGACTGGGAACGCTGGATGAAGCAGATGTCAGACGCTGGCGTACTTGCCGACGGTGTGCGCACAGTTGCATATTCCTACATTGGCCCAAAACTGTCTCATCCCATTTATCGCGACGGAACCATTGGTGCGGCAAAGAAAGATCTTGAGGCAAGGGCACACACCATTACCAAAAATCTTGAGGGACTGCATGGTGCCGCCTATGTAAGCGTAAACAAGGGACTCATTACCCGTTCATCTTCTGTAATCCCCATCATTACACTTTACCTTAGCGCACTGTTCAAGGTAATGAAGGCCAGGGGAACTCACGAAGGATGCATTGAGCAGATGGAGCGCCTGTTTGCAGAACGCCTTTACACTGCCGACAAAAAAGTCCCCCTTGATGAAGAGGGAAGAATCCGCATAGACGATTGGGAACTTGATCCTGCCGTTCAGTCTGAGGTAGATAAAATTATGGCTCAGGTTAACGAACAGAATGTTTCTGAAATTACAGACCTTGCCGGCATAAGGCACGACTTCCTTAACATAAACGGATTTGATGTTGAGGGCGTTGACTACGAAAAAGATATTGCCGACATGACTCAGTTGGACTAGGAAGAAAAATGGACAAGCTGAAAATCTTACTTGCAAAGGGACGCATCTACGAATCGGTTTACGAACTTCTTAACGATGTGGGTATTTCCATAAATCTTCCCGACCGTACATATTTTCCCATAACCAATCAGAAAGATCTTGCCTTTCAGGTTGTAAAGCCGCAGATTGTAAGCAACCTTCTTGCTCAAGGTAAGGCCGATGTTGGCTTTTCTGGCAAAGACTGGGTGTACGAAAACGGCGTCCAGAACAAGGTTGAAGAAATAATGGATTTGGGATTTGACGGTGTGCGGATTGTGGCTGCAATTCCCGACACATTTAACTTTGATGACATTGTTAAAAAACCTGTTACTGTTGCAACCGAATATCAGAAGCTTAGTTCTGAATGGCTTGCCACAAAAAAAATAAACGGCACAGTATTCCGCACTTGGGGAACTAGCGAAGGCTTTGTTCAGGACTCAGAGGAATCCATGGCTCAGATTCTGATTGATAACACAAGTACTGGTTCCTCACTTCATGCAAATCATCTTAAGATTGTAGACACCCTTATGGAATCTTCCACAAGAATGTATGCCAACAGGGAGGCCCTTAAAGATCCTCAGAAAAAGCAGAAGATTGAAGAACTCAAGATGCTGTTCGAAGCGGTTCTTGCTGCCAGAAAGAGTGTCATGCTAGAGATGAATGTTGCGGAAGATAAGTTTGACGCTCTTGTTAAGGGACTTCCTTCAATGCGAAGTCCTACGGTAAGCCCTCTCTTTGGTGGAAGCGGTTACGCAATAAAAATTGCTGTCAAAAAAAGTGATGTTCCCACTCTGCTTCCAAAACTTCAGTCTCTTGGCGCAACTGACATTGTTGAATACGAGTTGCGTAAGGTAGTGCACTAGCTTCTTAAACCGTCATTGCCGTTCTAAGGTGGTGACGGTTTTTTTACATCTAGCATCAGTGTGGAATGTACAAAACTAGAATAGTTCTGGCTGCATTGGGTCGTCTTGAGGGAACTCTTCCATCCACTTGAAGACAGATTCAGCACCTAGCATTATGTTGTTTTTTTTGCAAAGGTCAGAAAGGTACTGCATTAGGTAGCGGTCGTTGGGGCTTGGAACCATGTAGCTTGTGCCAAATGTTTTCTGATACCTTTCCTTCATTCCTGCAAAGCGGCTGTCTTTTTGAGCGGCCTTTTCCAAAGAGGCATAAAAGTATTCCCGATTTCCTTCCCTTAGGGTAAGTCCTATTCCAAAGCAGACTATGGCATGAACTTTTGCACTTACGCACATTTCCATAATTCCGTCCAGATTCTGCTTGGTGTCGTTTATAAAAGGCAGCAGCGGACTTAACCACACTACTGTAGGAATTCCTGCATCACGCATGGCACACAGTACTTCTAGACGGCGGCTTGTGGGGCAGACATTGGGTTCTATAATGCGGCACAGATTGTCATCCGCAGTGGTAAGGGTCATCTGAACTACGGCTTTTGTTTTTCTGTTTATGCTCTGCAAAATGTCCAAGTCCCTTAGCACAAGGTCGGACTTTGTTATGAGTGCCACTCCAAAGTTGTGCCGCTCTATTATTTCCAAGCAGCGTCTGGTAAGTTTAAGTTCTCTTTCCGCAGGAATGTAGGGGTCGCACATGGAGCCTGTTCCAATCATGCACCTTTTGCGTTTTTTTCTAAGAGCTTCTTCCAAAAGTTCCGGGGCGTTCTGCTTTACTTCTATGTCTTCAAAGTCGTGGGTAAAGTGATAGCACTTGCTTCGGGTGTCGCAGTAAATGCATCCGTGGGAACATCCTCGGTAAATGTTCATGCTGTGGGGCGAAAGAATGGATTTTGCATTTACAAAGTGCATGGTTCAAGTATAGCAAGAAAATGCTTGACAGAATATAATTAGAATGGTGCAACTAAATTGTGTAAAATCAAATAACAGAAGGAAGATTCTTTTTTAGGGACACGCCCAAGAGCAGATTATTGAATTTTATGCCCATAAGTTGTATGCTGTAGGCATGGCACGAAGCGCAACAATAGAACGCAATACAGCGGAAACTCAGATTAAACTTACCCTCAATCTTGACGGTAGCGGAGTCTGCTCTGTCAAAAATCCCATTGGATTCTTTAACCACATGCTTTCTTCTTTCTGTAAACACGGACTTTTTGATCTGTCTGGCGAACTTAAGGGAGACCTTGAGGTAGACCAGCACCATTTAATTGAAGATACGGGAATTGTTCTTGGCATGTGTTTTGCAAAGGCTTTGGGCGACTGTGCTGGAATTTTTCGCAGCGGATGCTTTATCTACCCCATGGACGAAACCCTTGTTCAGGCTAGCGTAGACTTTGGCGGAAGACCCTTCTGCGTGTGCAATGCTCAACTTACGGGAATCCCTCTGGTATCAATAGGACAGGACGGCAAAGAAGCAAGTTTCCAGACTGACTGCTTTGAAGACTTTTGGCAGGGATTTGTAAACGGGGCAAAATGCAACCTTCATCTTGATACAATCCGTGGACGCAGTGACCACCACAAAATGGAAGGTCTGTTTAAGGCTGCTGCCCGTGCCATTAGGTCTGCCACAGAAATTGACGAACGGCGTAAGGGGCAGATTCCCTCAACAAAAGGTGTAATCGTCTAGTAACATTTAAGCGAGGAAAATATGGATGCTTCTGAAGAAATTCTGAATCTTTTACGCGACAACGCAAGGCTCTCTGTAGAAGACATTTCTGCAATGACAAAAAAAACTCCCGACGAAGTAAAGGCAATAATGTCTAAACTTGAAGCAGATGGCGTAATCATGAAGTATGCTGCAATCATCAATCCAGAAAAGGATGCAGCCGTAAAGGAAAAGGTGAATGCAGAAATAGAAATTCAGGTTGCACCAGAAAGGGAACACGGCTTTGACGGAATTGCAGACCGCATCTACCGCTTTCCTCAGGTTAAGAGCCTCTACCTTATGAGTGGCGGTTACGACTTAAAGGTGATTATAGAAGGCGACACCTTGCAGGAAGTTGCTCTTTTTGTTGCAAGAAAACTTTCCACTTTGGAAGGAGTGCGTTCTACGAAGACCCACTTTATACTTAAGACTTACAAGGAAAACGATATTGTTTATGTTGAGCAGAATCCCGATGGACGCGAAGGAGTAATTGCATGAACACTCGCGAAGACAGATTCAGCCGTGCAATGCTTGAAACTCCCCCCAGCGGCATAAGAAAATTCTTTGAGTTGCTCATAGGACACGACGATGTAATTTCTCTCTCTGTAGGCGAGCCCGACTTTCCTACACCCTGGCTCATGCGCGAAGAGGCATTCTATCACCTTGAAAAAGGTCAGACTAGCTACACCAGCAACTGGGGTCTTTTGGAGTTAAGAGAAGAAATTTCTCGATACATGGAGCGCTACAATCTGCACTACAATGCGGCAAAAGAAATTCTTGTAACGGTTGGTGCAAGCGAAGGAGTTGACGCAGCCCTGCGTGCCATACTTAATCCCGGTGACGAACTGATTGTATGCGAACCCTGCTATGTAAACTATGTTCCTCTTGCCCATCTTACTGGTGCAAAGGTTGTCCGTCTAGACACAAGCGTAAACGGATTTTATCCTACCGCCCAGCAGTTTGAAAAACTAATTACGCCAAAGACAAAGGCAATCATGTTCTGTTCTCCAAGCAATCCTACTGGAACAATGATTCCTGCTGACGAACTTGAAAAAATTGCGGCGGTTGCGCGAAGAAATCAGATTTGGTGCATTGCCGATGAAATCTACTGCGAACTTGCATACGACGGATTCAAGCACACCTCAATCGGAAGTTTTGAAGGCATGAAGGACTACACGATTATCCTTAACGGATTTTCTAAAAGTTTTGCTATGACCGGATGGCGAATCGGCTGGATTGCCGCTCCCGAAGACTTAATGGCACAGGTTGTAAAACTTCACCAGTACAACACAATCTGCGCGCCAATCATGAGTCAGTATGCGGCCCTTGAAGGACTTAAGCACGGTTGGGACGAAGTTGAAAAAATGCGCGTAAGCTATCAGCAGAGGCGGAACCTTATGTATAAGGCTTTCTGCGACATGGGGCTTTCCGTTCCCGAACCTACGGGCGCCTTCTACATGTTCCCTAGCATAGAAAACACTGGCATGGACGACGAGACATTTGCAACGGAACTTTTCCAGAAGCATAATGTTGCGGTTGTTCCTGGTTCTGCCTTTGGTGAGGCTGGCAGGGGACATATCCGCTGTTGCTATGCCACATCTGTTGACAAGATAAAGACTGCACTGGAGCGCATAAAGCAGTTTATTGACGAAAAAAACAAATAGAGGATTTTGTAAGCTATGGATGGAATTTTTCCGTATGTAATTGCGGCAGTTGTCGTTTTGTTTGTTATAGTGATTTTAATGCTCGTTGTTTCCCGCAAGAACAAAAACGGTTATGGCGAAAGTGCTTCTAGACAGAAGCCTCTTACTACAAAAAATCAGGCTCAGATTATCCGCGATGCAAACAAAAAACTTGCCCGTGACCCCCATGACGCTTCAGCACTTGCTTCTTTGGGTGATGTTTACTACGCCTCCAAACTGTGGGAAAAAGCATATCCCATTTACGATGAGCTTTCTAAACTTGCGGTTACAAATACAACCATAGATAATTTTACGGTAAACCTTCGTGCCGGAGTGTCAGCCCTTCAGCTTAAAAAATATCCTGAGGCCATAACACTTCTTCCCAATGCATACAAGGTAAATCCCCATGACTTTGATGTAAACTACAATCTTGGTCTTGCATGCTATTTGAACAACTCTTTTGACAAGGCCGTTCCCTGTTTTAAGAAGTCTCTTGTAATACGCCCCGATGCCCACGGTGTCTACGGTTATCTTGCTCAAAGTTTTTACAAGCAGAAGCACTACCGCGACAGCCTTCCCTGCTTTAAGAAAGCTCTTGACGAAGACCCTTCAAACAAGGAAGTGCTTTACTGCATGGCTGATGCAATGACTGCAGAAGGAATGGGAGACAAGGCACTTAAGGTTTTTATGCATTTGCGTGCCGATCCCGTGTATGGTGCAAAGTCTTCCCTTGCCGCTGGAACAATTCATGCTCGCAACAAAGACAATCAGGCTGCCATTCAGGATCTAGAAATCTGCCTTAAGCACAAGGATGCAGAACCAGAAGTAAGGCAGGAAGGAATGTATCGCCTTGCCCAGTGCTACATTGCCGAAAACCAGATGACAAAAGGCCTTGAACTTCTTAAGGAAATACGAAACGCCAATCCAAACTACAAGGATGTAAACACCCTTATTTCTCGCTATCAGGAATTAAGCCAGAACTCCAACTTGCAGGTTTATCTTGTTGCAGGACAGACAGACTTTATTGCCCTGTGCCGAAAAATTGTTGTGGAACTTTGCGGAAAGCAGTCACGGGTAAAAATTGAAGACATTAACATGGGATCAGTTTATACCGACATTGTTGCTTTTGTTTCAAATCCTCGGTGGGAAGACACACAGCTGTTCAGATTCTTTAGAACAAACGGTTCAACGGGAGAACTTTATCTTCGCGACTTCCACGGTCACATGAAGGATGTAAACTCTGACCGCGGATTCTGCATTACGGCAGGAACATTTACCGAAGAAGCTCACAAGTATACCGAAGGTCGCCCTATCGATTTAGTTGAAAAACTTCAGCTTACGAAAATTCTTAAGGCTATTGGATAATGACAAGGTTCCGCTCATGGTCTTCCAAGAATGGAACTGTAAGCGGAATTTTTTTATAGGTCGGAACCAAATCTTTTATTCCAAACATTTCTTCTTCTATGCGCTCGCTTCTTGCCTTGTATGCAATGATTGTGCCTTCTGGCTTTAGCATGCGCTTAAGCAGTTTAATTATTTTCTTGTCAAAGGGATGAAATGCCCTAAACACTTCTATGTCAAAGGAAGACGGTACAACACTGTCTGCCGCCGAACACAAAACCTTAACATTGGAAAGATTAAGTTTTGAAACAACTCCTTCCAAAAATGCACAGCGCTTTTCCATCCGTTCCACAAGAACAAAACTGTTATGCTCCATGTACACCGCAAGAGGAATGCCCGGACATCCGCCTCCAGAGCCAATGTCTGCAATGGTACAGCCTGATTTTTTCTGCGCTTCTTTTTCTACCGTTGCCGCTCCTGCAAGAGAATCCAGAATGTGGTTTACAGCAAGTTCGTCTTCGGTGTCGGCCTTCATTATGTTGTAAGTCTTATTGAATTCCATGATGCAGTCAATGTATGCCTCAAGTTTTTCAAACTGGCTGTCTGTAAGGGTAAGAGAAAGTTTTTTGCATCCGTCCCTAAGTTTCTGGTTATGCATTAGTTGGCCACCGTTCCCAAATCTATTAAAAGTTCAAGTTTCCAGTTTGCATCTGTCGTCCGCATGGTAACAAGGTTTCCCGTTCGTGTAGCGGTAAGGTTTTTTCTTTGTGCAAGCTGATACAAAAATGAATACTCGTTAAGGTAGTCCTGACTTACTGCAGATGCCACTTCGTAAGAGTTAAGTCCGCCTGAATTTGTTACCGCCCTAAACAGAATGTGAAAAGTTTCTGTACGGATTTTTCCGTCGCTGGTGTAGCGTCTGTCTCCCGTTACAAGAAAAGTTCCGTCTGCTTCGGGAACAGAAATGTATACTCTTGTGCATGTGTTAAGAATGTTGTATCCATTTACCGTAAAACGCAAAAAGTAAGGATGTACTACAGTCTTCTGAGTGGCGCCACTTTCTTCTGTAGTAGACTCTGCATTCTGATCTGCCGTATTTTTCACACTGGTAGTTAAGTCTGAATTTGAAGCGTTTTCTGTTGAGTTGCTGTTGCCGCCGGAACCACTGTTGCCGCCGGAAGTGCTGTCTCCTGTTGCCGCAATCGCAAGTGCTGCACTTCCTGCTTTTTCCTTAACCTCTTCCAGTTCCTTAAGAATCTGCTCAAGAAGAAGGTTGGTCGTGTTGCTGTTTGTAGAACCGTACAGTGAAGAAAGATATGACGAATTTGACGATGAACCGTCGCCTAAAAGTGAACTTAGGGTGTCCAGTGCGCCAAGTTTGCTTATTGTAGAAAGGTCGTTTGCCGTTACGGAAGATTTTGTTGTGCTGCTGTCTGAACTTGTGCCAGTCTTTGAACTTGTCGAACTTGTGCCTGACGGTGACGACTGGTTGCTAGTAGAATTGCTTCCTACTGAGTTTCCGCCTACAGAAATTCCCCCTGCAGAAATTGTGGGCATGGAAATTGACGGCATGGAAATTCCAGAAGACTGAGCCGACAGAATTGAACTGCAAAGAGATGCCGCAAAAATAGAAGCAAAAAGAATTTTTCTAGTTGTACTGGGCAAGTGTTTCCTCCACAAATTCCAGACGGTGGGTAAGTTCGTTTATGGTCTTTGTAAGGCGGGCCCTTTCCTTTTCCAGTTTCTGTTTGGGGTCTTGGGTCTCAGCCTTTTTCTTCATCAGTGCAACAACGCTGTCGGGACTCTTTCCGTTTTTAAATGCCTCGTGAGCCTTTGCTCTTTCGTCAGGCTTTTTAAGTGAGGCAACAAGCTTCATGTTGTCGTAGCCAAGTTCAGCATCTTCTTCCTGCAAAAGACCGACGCGAGAAATTGAATCTGATGCAGTGCGAGGAAGTTGAAGCACTCTGTCTACATAATCTTCGTAGCGAATGTTGTTTTCTTCGCAGAGGGTGTGGGCCTTCATAAGAGCCTTTCCAAATCCTATCATTAAAAGTCCGTTGGGTACAATGTATTTTTCGCGGATTTCTTTTGTAAGCGATTCAAGTTCTGGAGAAACGGAAATGTCAATCTTGTAGTAGCCTTTTTTTTCTGCAATTTCTATAAGGGAAGCAAACTTTGCCCAAAAGTAATTAGTGTGACTTACCCTCTGGTTAGGCGGATCTTTGCCACCGTTTTCGATAATTTGCTCTTCATTGATAAGGTGGTGCGTGTATTCGTGAACCGCAGTGTAAACCATTTCGTTGTCGGTTTTAAAATTTTTGTTGTGAAGAATTATTTCTCTGGTGTCGGGTTTGTACAGACCGTTAACCCTCTTGCTTTCTTTTCCTGACTGAATCACGGTAAATTCTAAATTGGATTCCTGAATGTCCAGTAGCATGTCTTTGATTTTTTCGTTTTCCATTTTTCCACCCGTGCTCAGTATACATCAGATTTTGAGCCTATACAAGACTGACAGGTTCTTAACCCAGAAAGCCCTGTGCGCCCAGAATAAGACTTACGGCTGTGGTGGCGGCGGTTTCGGTACGCAGGATGCGGCTTCCCATGCCAAGGCGGATGTAGCCCTGAGACTCAAGAAGAGCGCGTTCTGCATCTGTCCAGCCTCGTTCGCTACCAATTGCGGCTATGGTAAGGGAGGAACTTGTAAGCATTTTATGGTCACTGTTTGCAGCATCTCTGGCAGTGTGCAAAAAAGCAGGCAGTGAGTCAGCAGGATTTACATTGTCCAAGGCAAGCCTGTTTTTTGCATTAGGAAATTTTTCTTTCATATACAAAAGACATTCCTTAAGAGACTTGTGGCGTACCAAAAGGGGCACATGAACTCCTCCTGCCTGAACAGTTCCGTCCAGAAGCATTTTGTATCCTGCTTCGCTTGTGGCAAGGTCTGAATTAAGATAAGACTTTTCTCCCAGTTCGGTTGCGGTAAGGTGAACTTCCTTTACGCCTAAAGAAGCCATATCACGCAAAAGTCGCTTAAGCTGAATGGGACGGGGAAATCCGATTATCATTACAAGAGGATAAAGGGGCTTTCCGTCGCCTGTAGGTTTGAATGAAAAGCAAAGACTTCCTCCGTCGTGTTTTGTTCCGCTCACAGATGTGATTGTTGCTATTCCCGAACATTTGCCAATGATTCCAGCAGTAAAAGTGTCGCCCACATTTTTATGCAGCACTTTAACAATGTGCTGGGCGCGCTCGTCAGCAAGAGATAGAGGCTTTTGTATTTCTTCTTCCGTAAACAGGCAGATGTTCATTCCACATAAAAATATAGCAAATCGTTTGAATAGTCAATCAATAAATAGTGTCGTTACCCGTCTATTGCAAAATGATTATCGTAACCTTATACTTTCCTTGATTGCTTTTTAGATAGAGGAGTACGGAATGAAGAAGAAAATCCTGTTTGCGCTATTGGGTTTGCTTGCCGCCGTTGCTTTAGGCGGATGTACTTTTTATTTTGATGATGGGGGGAATGGCAACGAAAACTTTGGTACCGACCTTGCAGACAATGAGTACATGAAGACCCTAACCTCTGAATCTTCAATTACGCTTACGGGTGTGCAGGGTAAAACCATACTTTATGCAAACTTTAATGCATCAGCAAAGTATCCTGTATATTCTCCCCGCTACCTTGTGAATGCGACAGGCCTTGTAACTGGAAGCGTGTATGCAAGTAATCCTGCCAGTCCATATATTTTTGCTGGACGCTCCATTTCTGCGGATGAACTTGTGGAAGAGGAAGTTGAATCTTGTGGAGTCAGGCATTTTATTCCTAAGGAAACTTTTTCGTTTAAGAAAGATGCTGGCTCATCTTTCCGTTCCGTTGCGAACATTACGGCTCCCCTTGCTTCAAAAACGGAAGCAGACTTTACCATAGGAGATACGGAAGGACGTTTTTATGCGGACAACGATGTTTCCTTGAATTCATATGAACTGAAGAATTTTGCACTGGCTGCAAAAGGCCGCGATGCTAATGACAATGTTGTCTGCCTTGTATGGGTTGACAAAACCCTGTATTCCCAGAACGGAACTTGTGAGGGGGAAACAATCAATCAGAATCTTGCTGCTGAATTGGGAAGTAAATTTGCAAAGTACTATGCCAAAGAAAAAGCGGTTTTTGGTGATGAGTGCGAATTACTTTTTGACAAAAGCGGATATTCGGCAGGGGAGATGTCTGACATTGGGGCGACAGGCAGCCTTGTTAACATAATTATATACGATATTGGAAACGACTATGTAAAGGGCGATAACTTCATAAACACCAGTAGTGATGAATGTGGTGTAGTGGGGTATTTTTATGCCAAGGATTATTTTGTTTCAAACACAACATACGGTAACAATGATGTGCGAAATTATTCCAATGGAGGAAAATACTTTTACATTGATGCGGCATTCTGCAACTTGAACGGTACAACAAAGGTTGATGGAGACAATGTGTATAAATACGATGGAGTGGGTGGAAGCAATCCGAGCGACACGGTAATCTCCACCCTCTTTCACGAATTCCAGCACATGCTCAACTTTGGACAGAAAGATATATATAATGTTTCTTCTCCCACATGGTACAACGAAATGCTTTCCATGCTTGCAGAAGACATGATGGCGTCTGCTCTTGGTCTTTCTAATGAAGAGGCTCCACGGGGTGCTCGTCTTCCTGCATTCAACAAGTACTACTGGATGTCTGGCATAGACGAATATCTTGACGGAAGAGATGCTGTCATTTCCTATTCAACTGCCTACTCTTTTGGTGCATGGCTTAGCAGAACATTTGGCGGACCAGCGTTTGTAAGTGCAATGAGCAAAAACCGTTACGGCGGAATGAATTCTGTTATTGCTGCAATAAAGGAAGTTAAAGGCGAAACATATTCTGACTTACAGCTTTTTAAAATGTATCTTGAAGCCTGTGCATTTAGACCAAAATTTGTAAAGAATCTAGAACTTGAAGGTGTTTCACTTCCAACCCACTATCAGGACGGTGGCGGTGAAATAGAAGAATTTAAAATGACAAAGATAAATCTTGCCTCTGAGGCTTATGGTTTTGCTGTAAACAACACCATGTATTATGGACCGGCGCTTTTTAACTCTCAGGCAAGTAAAACTGTTCGTCCCCATGGATTTGTCCTGCACACTGTGGGAACTGCTACAACAGATACGGTTACCCTTGACTTTTCAAGCCGCTCAAGTGCAGGCGACCAGATTGTAATTTTTATACAGGACGGATTCAACAATACTACTGTTGATTCTGCCTGTCCGGAGTAATACATGCCACTATTTACCAAACAAGAAAAATCGCCTGCGAGTACGGTTGTTGAAGAAGTGCTTAAGGTTAAGAAAAACGAGACTGCGCTTATTGTTGCTAATCCAGAAACTACTGTGATTGCTCAAGAACTTTTTACGGCTCTGCTAGAGGTGGGGGCAAAACCTTCTCTTATCTTTCAGACAAAAAAATCGTCAATGGACGGTGCAGAAAAATCTGTTATTGGTGCAATAAAGAGCGAGCCAAATGTTGTTATTTCTATTTCGGAATGCAAACTGGGTAAGGATTCAGAGGCGGTTGCTTCTCCTTACAAGGCGGAAGACGGAACTTCCTACGACCACATTTTTGACTTTTTGCTTGACGGAAAAAAATCAATCCGTGCGGTGTGGACTCCTGGACTAACTCAGGACATGTTTAACCGTACCGTGCAGATTGACTACAAACTTTTGGGTGAGCGCTGCAAAAAAATATGCGCCCTGTATCAGAATGCGGTAAGCGTTCATGTTACTTCTCCAAACGGAACTGATGTGCATGTTCCTGTTAACGGAAGAAATCCTCTTGTTGACGATGGAGACTTTTCTTTGTCTGGCAGTGGCGGAAACATTCCCTGCGGAGAAGTTTTTATTAGCCCTGTAGTGGGTAACGGAAACACTCTTGTTTCTGATGCCTTAAAAAAAGTTTCTTCTGTAAAGGATGCAATTTCTGGGGCGTTAAAGGTTAAAGGTCAGCAGGAATCTTCGGTGCTATCTGATGACACTGCAAGCGATGCAAGTCCCTGTGGAACTCAAGGCACAATTGTGTTTGACGGCAGCATGACTTTTTCTGACGGAGATGCTCTTTTAAAAACTCCCATAACCGTAACTGTTAATGCAGGATTTGTTTCTGACATTGCAGGGGGCGAAGAAGCAAAGAGACTTTTAAAGGATATTATTGCCGCAGAAAAGGAATCACTTGCCCTAGAAGCAACGGGAAAACTTCCTTCTGGTCAGGGTGCGGTTTATGCCCGTAACGCTCGCAACATTGGCGAACTGGGAATAGGTCTTAATCCTTCTGCAAATGTAAATGGCAACATGCTTGAAGACGAAAAGGCTTTTAGGACATGCCACTTTGCCATAGGCGCAAACTATGACGGAGACGCACCCAGCCTAATTCACTTTGACGGAATTGTGCGTAATCCTACGCTTGTAATTGAATATGCCAACGGTTCTTCTTACACTCTCTTAAAAGATGGAGATTTACTTCTGGAGGCTTAGCATGAAAAAATTTTTTTGCATGATGACTTTACTGTGCGCTTGTGTAGGCCTGTATGCTGGCGCAAAAAAAGATTCTGTTCAAGAGGATTCGGTCGTGCAGATTTTGGAAGAAGACTTTAAAAAGCCCGGATATGGTGAAGGCGGTGGAAGCGGAGCGGCAAATCTTCCCTTTGATGCGCCCCCTCTTACAGAAGACATGATAGGCGACACTACAGTTCCCATTGGAGAAGTAAGTCAGCGTCCTTTTGAAACTCTTACCGGAAAAGTAAAAGTTTCTGACGGTAAGCCTTTTGTTTCTGCTGGACTGTTTTCTAAAGTTGCACTTTCTTTTCCCAAGAGGTCTGATGAACACGCCCTTACCACTCAGGACATTTTGGACCGCAGGGGAAAAACTGTAACTCTGGAAGGCTGGTATTCAGAAGATAGAAAGTCTTTTGTGGTGTTTTCTCTTGTTGAGTAACTTTTTTTTAGGACTTTGTGCGGTTCATCTGAAGAATGGCATCGGCGGTCTGCTGAAGTTCTTCCCTTGTCATGGTCTCGCTGTGGCTAAGCATTGATTCTGGAACTCCGTAGGCTTTTTCAAGGGCTTCCTTTGTCATTACCTCTTCCACTGTGCCCAGATCCATGTCTCTGTTGGGGTAAAACAAAAGCACTTGCGAGGCAAACTCTCGCGTAAGTTCCAGTTCGTGCATGGAAATGTAAAGTGGTGTCTTTGTGCTTTCTGAAAATTCCCTAAGGTAAGCCAGTGCCGATTTTTTTTGTCGGGCTTCCATTGCAAAAAGTGGTTCGTCCATAAAGAGGGAAGCGCTTCCGTACAGAATGCTAAAGGCAAGAAGCACCCTTTGGATTTCTCCCTTGCTAAGTTGTGTAAGTCCGTGACCCAGAACTTTTTCTATTTCAAAGACATCTATAACTTCGCTGAATAAATCTGCAGAGGAACGGACAGACTTTGCCTTTCCCTTATATGCTCCGTTTGTGTAGACATATGAAAGCAGTTCTTCTACCTTTTGCTGGGATTCAAATTCCATATTCTGATATATGACCGAAGCCAGAAGGTTTTTTTGCTCTTCTGCAAGTAGGGCGGGGTTTTTCCCGAACAGCATGCAGCATCCTTCGGTGGGAGTAAGGCGTCCAGAGGCAAGCATCATGAATGTGGTTTTTCCAGTTCCGTTTGGTCCCACAAGGCTTGTAAAGGCGGCTGGAATTGTTCCGCTAAAATGTGAAAAAACAGGCGTACCAGTTTCAGAGTCGGGGTAGGTAAAAGAAACATTGTCAAATGTAATGCAGTCCATGACGGCAGTCTAACAAATTTGCTCTTTTTGTGCAAATGTGCTATAGTTTTAAAAACATGTTTAATGAAGTGGAGACAGAAATGGCACTAAAAAAGGCGACCGGAATAAAGGGATTTTTTTCGCGGTTGTTTTCTTCTTCGGATGATGAAAAAAATAATCAGCTTGCAAGGGAAGCGGTGCAGAACATAACTAGCGCACTGGAAACTCTTTCCCAAAAGGCTGGCACTCTGAACGATTCTTTTACCGAACAGAAAAATCTTATTGCCTCCATGATAACCGATGCAAAGGCATTTATTCCCCAGAATGAGATTGCCGCCGCAAAATGTGAACAGAGCATTCTAGGTGCAATAACCGCCGCAAGTTCAGCATGTGACGCAGCACTCTCTGGCGGTGACGGCTCAGAATTTGTAAAGCAGGTGGCTGCGGTTTCTGTTTTGGTTACTCAGCGTTCCCATTTTAAAAACTGAACTAGGCCTTTATTGCCCCCAAAACTTTTCCTATGCTGTCGTGGATTACCAAATCTGCAATGCTGTCGCTTTGGGTTGGGTCACGGTTTATTAGCACAAGATGGTCTCCTGTGTAGGCCCGTATGAATCCTGCCGCTGGGTAAACGGTAAGGGAAGTTCCGCCTATTATTAAAAGGTCTGCATTCTGAAGTTCTTCCAAAGTGCGCTGTATGGTGCGGTCGTTAAGGGCTTCTTCGTAAAGGACTACATCCGGCTTTATGATTCCTCCGCAGTCTGAACACAGGGGAATTCCCTGATCATTCTGATGGGTCATTACATATTCTCCGTCGTAGAATTTTCCGCATTCCCGGCAGTGGTTGCGAAGTACGCTCCCGTGGAGTTCAAGTACATTCTTGCTTCCTGCCTTTTGGTGCAGTCCGTCTATGTTCTGTGTAATTACCGCAGAAAGTTTTCCCTTTGCCTCAAGTTCCGCAAGTTTAAGATGGGCCGTGTTAGGTTCAATTCCGCTGATTAGGATTTTTTCCCTGTAGAATCTGTAGAATTCCTTGGGATTTCTGCTAAAGAATGTTGCGCTTAAAATTTCTTCCGGCGGATAGTCCCACTTTTGGTGGTAAAGTCCGTCCACGCTCCTAAAGTCGGGGATTCCGCTTTCGGTAGAAACTCCTGCTCCTCCAAAAAACACAATGCGCTGGCTTTTGTCTACAAGAGTCTGCAATTTCGCTATTTTCTGTTCCAGTTCTGCTTCCATGGGGTAGAGTATAAACGAAAATTTAAGTTTTTCTCAATACTTGCCGATACACAAATGAAGTACCGCAGGCTGTTTTGGGAACCCTTTTGTATCTGCACAAGTGTTGAATTATACTTAAATTGTAGGTGTAAAAGTGTAGGCGACGGGAAAATTTGACAACATGTAAATTTGCAACTATACTATATAGGTGGAATTGGGCTTGGAGTCTGTATAGGAGAAAGGTGTTAAAAAATGAGTAAGAAAGTATTTTCATGGATTATGTGTTCTCTCTTGGTGGTCTGCTCGCTGTTTGCTGGTAGCAAGAAGGACATTGTGCAGAAGAATTTGGGTGATGTCAACAGCTGGGACGAGTCTTTTGACATTAACACAAAGAAGAACGGCAAATGGAACGTCCTTGTTACCGCAACCGACAAGGCTGGTAACGAAGCCAATGCTGGTCCCTTTAACATTTGGCTAGATCCTAACTCTGACCTGCCCATTATCGGAATTACCAACCCTGCCAACGGACTTCGCGTTCCGGGTAACCTTAACATTGTAGGTACCTGTGTGGACGATGATGCCGTAGACTATGTAAGCCTTATTCTTGACGGTGACGAAGATAACATTATCCGCGCTTCGGGTAAGGGCTTCTGGTCTTACTTTGTAGACACGACAAACCTCCTTGAAGGCCCCCACACAATCGAAGTATGGGGAACAGACATTAACGGCCTTAACGGAAACCATCAGACTGTAACATGGCAGTTGGACAGGCACGCTCCAGAAACATCTGTCCTTAACCTTAGCATGGGAACCCTTGTAAGCGGAAAGGTTACTCTTGAGGGAAAGGTTGTAGACGGTAACGGAATTGCAAAACTTTCCTACTCTACGGACCGGGGCCGCTCTTACGAAGATGTGAAGCTTAAGGAAACAAAACTTAAGGAACCCGATGAAAACGGCTGTATGGTGGAATACACTTTCTCCATTACCATAGACACCAAGACTCAGGAAGACGGAGCCGCAACATGTCAGTTCCGTGCGGTAGACAATGCGGGTAGTGTTGGCGAATATACATTCCTTTACTTTGTAGACAACACCAAGCCTGATGTAAGGATTGTTTCTCCAGAGAAAAATGAACAGGTAAACGGAATCTTTACTGTGGCCGGCTATGCAAAAGACAAAATCGGTCTGGAAACCTTAAGCTGGCAGTGGGGCAACGAAAGTGGCGAGTTTGAAATAATTCCTGGAAACCCCTACTTTGTAAAGGAACTTAACACAATCGGCATGAGCGGAAACAAGGACTTTGTCGTTACTGCCGTAGACACCATGGGCAACACCGTAACCGTAAAGCAGACCATTAAGCTTAATCAGGAAGCGGACAAGCCTGTTGTAAAAATTGAATATCCTGTTAACGGCGGCGCCATAGAAAGCACAGACGGACTTTTGTACATCCGCGGAATTGTAACTGATGACGATGGCGTTGCAAGTGTAACATATAAAGTTGACAACGGTGAGGAAAAGACTCTTTCCTGTGCTGGAGTTTTCTATGCTCCCATTGAAGGAAACCTTTCTTACGGAAAGCACACTATTACAGCCTATGCAACCGATGTTCACGGAGTTAAGGGCAATAATGTAACTTCTACTTTCGAGGCAAAGGGAAGCATTCCTTCATTTGTAAATGCAAAAGTTGGTGGCGAAGACTTCTATGACGGCATGAAGGTTAATCCCGAAACAGATCCTTCATTTACCATAACAGTTAACTCAGAAAGCGGACTTAAGGAACTTACATACTCTGTAAACACAGGATATGCAGGAGCCAAGCAGGAAACCGCATCCATTAAGGGCGGAGAAAAAAGCTACAACATTTCAATTCCCCTTAACGCAGCGGATTCTCCTTGGGGAATGGTTCGCATTGCAATAGACGCAACAGACATTTACGGAAGAAAGAATTCCAAATATGCAATAGTAAATGTTATGGACCTTACCCAGCCCCACACCGAAACACCTGGCGTTTACTTTGACGACACCACTGTGGGCGAAGATGGTGGCATTCTTGTTTCTGCAGAAAAGCCTGTTTCTGGCTACTTTATTGGCGGTACTGCTCGCTCTGTAGAAATTGTTCCTTGGACAAGGGCAGCAACGGCACGCCTTGAAGGCAACTCAATCATCCTTACAGCTGGTTCTGGAAGTTCTGACGAGGTTCGCGTAAGAGTAACCACAACTACGGGTGCTGTTTACAATTCACGGCCTCTCTACTTCCGCTCCAACGAGGCGGCACCCACACTTACACTTGACTCAAATTCTCTGTGGAACACTGATTCCGGTTCTCCTGTTGACATTGTGTCAACCTCTTCTTTCCGCGTAACTGGTTCTGTACAGAGTTCCACTACACCAACTGTACGCTACAGAATTATTTCTGCTCAGGCCACTATGCCCAACGGCATTGTAACTGGATCAACGGCACTTCCTGTTCCAGAGTATTCTGCTGCCCGTGCAGTAACTTTGGGAAGGGGCAACACTTTCTCAATTAACTTTAGCGCATCAGACTTCCCCGACGGTATGTCTGTAGTAGAAATTATTGCCACAAACGGTTCAGGAGTTCAGGTTGCAGAAGCAGTTCCCGTAAGAAAAATTCCTCCGGTGCGCACTGAACTTTTGGAAGGCGAAACTGTAATTCCGTCTCCCGTTGGACCGGCGGCTTACTGGTTTAAGGGCCTTGACTACTATGCCCTTACTGTTTCTCAGGTGGATGTGGACAGGCACTTTACCCGCGTAAGGTACAGTTCCATAAGCGCAACACAGAAGCAGCTTTCGTTTACAGCAACTCCTGCTGACGGCAAGAAGTACAGGGCTGCAACTGCAAATGTGGCTGTTTCAAAGCCCAGCAACATTGACGCTCGCATTGCAACAGTTGACGGAGCCGTGTACAGAAGCGGTATGCCAGTCTACATGGAAAGAAAGGCAGGCGGACACAGTGCTACGGTACGCATTGTTTCTGAAAGTGCAATTACATCAGTAAAATATACAGTTACAGGCGAAGAATTTGCCGGCGGTAACGCAAACCAGAGCGGCACTGCTACAGTTCGCCCTGTAGACGGAACCACTTTTGAAGCGGACATTCCTCTTGGAGACCTTCCTGCGCGTCTTACAGAAATTTCGGCAGTAATAACCGATGCGGCTGGCGGTTCTGTAACAATGAAGGGATACATAACAGTACTTCGTCAGCATGCGATTCTTGATTCAGGCGAAAAGATTTTCTGGGCAGCAGGTAACGATGCTTCCTACGATTCTGCAAGATCAAGATATATGCTTGCTGCAGGCGGCTCTTTGACTGGTGTGGTAAACGGAGCATCAGGCAAACTTACTGCAACTGTAGTAGGCTCTCCAGCAGGACTTACTGCTTCTGTTGAAGGCAACATAGTAAAACTTACTGCAAACAGTGACGGCGTATACAACGGTGTTACAGTTCGCGTTACAAACGAGGCTGGCGGAACATTTACCGCACCTGCCGTAAGCATTATTGCAGACAGCACAGCTCCTACATTTAGTGTACAGGCACCAGAAGCAATGGCATTTGTACGCAACAGTGTAACGGTTCGCGGTACTGTAACAGACGGTGGTGGAATCCAGACTTTGGAATATGCCATTACAGACGACAAGGGAGTCCTTAATGCAGAAGGAAGCACTGGCGTAAGCTGGAAGTCTGTGGCTGTTTCTAGAGGAAGCTTTAGCGTAGACATTCCTCTTTCTACAGTAGAAGACGGATATGTTCCAATCACCCTGCGAGCAACTGATGTTACAGGAAAAGTTTCCTACTACAATACCGTAGTTCACAAGGACACAACCGCACCAGAAGTAAAGGTAATTCTTCCTGATGCAGGGGCTGTTGTAAACGGCGAAACACTCATTGCATTCCTTGTAAAGGACAACGGCGTTACCGACACAATTCGTTACCAGAGTGCAAACGGTCGTCAGACAGAGACATACAACCTTAACGAACCTACAGACGCAACAGAAGGACCTCAGGCTACAATGCGCTCTTCAATGCCAAACATGTATGTTGGTGTAAGCGCACGGCCCATAGACAACACAATGCAGTTCCGCTTTACAGACAGGGCAGGAAACTCTACAACTCTTAACTCCTACGACTTTAAGGTAGACAATCAGAGCGACCTTCCTGTAGCAGAAGTTCACCTTCCTGCAGAACTTGAAGTTGTTACAAGAGACTTTACTGTTTCCGGCGTTATTTACGATGATGACGGACCGTGTACAATTTACTTCCGCCTTGACAACGGACAGTGGCAGAAACTTGACGGACTTAATTCCAGCTTTAAGGTAGATATCCCCATTTCTGCAATGACCGACAACGAGCATACTGTAAGCGTTTATGCAGAAGACCTTCATGGTGTGCGGGGCGAAACAACAGTGCGCAGGTTTAGAGTTTCTCTTGAAGAACCAAAGGGCAACCTTACCGAACCTTCTATCGACAAGACTGTTCACGAAACAGTAACACTTCGCGGCGTGGCTTCTGACCGCAACGGTATAAAGAAGGTTCAGATTTCTCTGGATAACGGAGCAACCTACAATGATGCAACAGGGACTACAAACTGGAGTTACACCTTCGACACCCGTGCAATTCAGGACGGAACTCATGTAGTCTTCATAAAGATTTGGGACAACTACGACATTACGGGTCTCTATTCTTCAATGATTAACATTGATAACACCAACCCGACCATTGCCCTTGAGCTTCCTCTTGACGACAGCACCACTACACGCAATGTATTTTTCTCTGGTCAGACTACAGATAACATTGAGCTTGTTCAGCTTTACATTACAGTCCGCAGCCTTGACCCTGGCAGAACAGTTCCATCGCGGCTTTCTCGCATGGATCTTGTGCCGTCAGAAATTATTACTCAGGTAGTGGATATTTCTGAACTTTCAAACGGCTTCTATAACATGGAACTTACTGGCATAGACCGTGCAGGAAACATTACCCGCGTAAGTCGCAACATTCAGCTTAACAAGAGCGCCCAGCTTACAACGGCAAACCTTCTGTATCCGCTTAACGGTGAGCATGTTCAGGGTACATTCAACATCTTTGGACAGACCATAAGTGAAGAGGATACAGTTAAGACAGCAATCCTTTATGTTGACGGTAAGCGTGTAGACGCCATAGACCCTGTTGACATTACCGACAGCGGCTACTTTAAGTTCCAGCTTTCTGCCTCTATAAAGAAGAAGGACACAAGCACCACTGACGAAGAGGGAAATGTTACTACAATACCTGGAGCTTCCTTTGAACTTTCCGAAGGAAGCCACTCTTACTATGTAGTTACAACAACAGAATCAGGAAAGAACATAACTTCCAACACCCAGACCTTCGTATATAATCCCTACGGACCATGGGTAACGCTGGATAACTTTACTTACGGAGACTTTGCATTTGACCGCCCCATGCTTAAGGGTGACTCTGGATATGTGCTTTCTCCTGAAGACATAGAAATGCTTAACTCTAAGGACTCTACAAAGTTCCAGAAAGAGCAAATTAAGGCAAAGAGTACGGTTTCCCGCGTTTGGGTAAGTTTGGATAACGGCAAGACCTATTTGCCAGCTTCCAAACCCAACAAGAACAAGTGGCAGTATCGTGTAGAAAGTTACGATATTGAACCCGGCTACCACTTCCTTTTGGTAAAGGCTGAAATGCAGAGCGGTGATGTGGCAATTACCCGTGCACTTGTACAGGTAGACCGTACCAATCCTACAATCAACCTTATTTCTCCTGGTATGGGTGGTCGTTACAACCAGTCTCTTGCGTTCCACGGTCTTGCTTCTGACGATGTGGCACTTAAGGATGTAACCCTTATGCTTCGTCCCGGCGACAAGAACGCCTACCAGATGCCTGGCTTTATTCAGGGACTCTTCCTTGATGCCTCTGTCTGGGGTGCAAGCCTTTGGAATGTAGGTGCGGGCTTGACAGCATTTGATAATGCTGTAAAGATTGAATTCAGTTTTGGTCAGTTTACTCAGGATCAAAGAGACTTTGTTTCTGACTTCTTCCAGATAGAGCGCACAAACCTACGCTTTGGTGGTAATATTGTGGGACTGCGCATTATTGCACAAATCCTTAACCTACCCTTTATGACATTCTTTGGACGCGACTGGGAATGGCTTACTGCAACAATGGCCGTTGGTGCAAACTTCTCGTTCTTTACCGATACGGGCGCAAAGAGTTCCGACACTGGCGAGGCAGTTCCGCAGATTTTGTCTGCACTTCTTGTTCAGGTGGAATTCCCACGCATGACATTCAAGCAGTGGAAGTACTTTAGAACCTGGGCAGTATATGTGGAACCGCAACTGTGGTTTATTCCGTCGGACATTGCAACCGATGAAGCGCGTAAGATGCTCTTTACGTTCTCCATTGGTCTGCATGTGAATGTGTTCTAACGAGTCGGTTGTTAGAGTTTGTTGGCGAGTCTGTGGCTTTATGCGCGGAGGTATTTATGAAGAGAAATCTAAAACTTTTCGGGGGAAGTTTATTTTTCTTATGTTCTCTTTTCGGACTTGCAAACTGCGAAATAGGTTTGGGTCCTCAGGTTGATACCGACACTCCCGTCATATCAATTACTTCGCCCGACATAGGAACATCTCAGAAGCAGACCTTTATTGTAGAAGGAACCTGCGGAGACGACAACGGCGTAAAGACAATTAAAGTTACCCTTAGAGATTCCAACGGAAAAAGCCACGATGTAGGAACACTTAATTCATCAGACCTTACAGCAGAAGGTCGCGCATGGAGCATCGAAGTAGACACCTCCAACTACGGCGATGCAACTTACGAAATTGTAGCAGAAGCATTTGACGCCTCCAAAAGGCATTCCACGGCAACCCGTTCAATAAACATAGACAACACTCCTCCTGTTGTACTTATGTCCAAGCCCAATTCCCTTCTTACCACTAATGTAGATACAGGCGTGTTTGGTCAAACAGTAACTCTTGCAGGAGAAATTCTTGACGACCACGAAATTACTGCCCTTTACATTCGTGCCTTTGACGAAAACGGAACCGAACTTACTCTTTCTGGAGAAAAAGTTAAAATTAACCCTGATGACGAAAACGAGGAAGCAAAGTGGCAAAAGTGGACTGACTTTGATGTTCAGGGTGGAGTAAGCCTTACCATTGCCCAGTATTTGCCCGAAAGCGAAATTGCCACTGCAACAGAAAAAGAAAAACTCCTTGCAGAAAACTACAAGGCCTTCTTTACAGGTAGCACAAGTGGTACCATAGACCCCACTTCTGCGGCATTTATGCAGACCAAAGTGTGCCAACTTGTTGTAGTTGCAACCGACGAGTCAGGTAACCAAAGTAAGTGCTCTTACATAAAGTCTGACCTTAACAAAGTGGTAAGCGAAAAGACGGGCATTCCCGTTACGGCTCTTAGGTCTACAAAGTACAAGACTATTGCAAACGGCACTTGCCCTGTAGACGATGTGTTTACTACCGCAAGACAGGCAACAATCAGAAACATTCTTGAAAACATAGGTGACTACGACATTTCCTATGCTTCTTCAGAAGAGGGTAACAAACTTACATTCAGCATTTGTCCCGAAAACTCTCCTACATACGACATTTCAGGCTTTACCCTTGAAAACGGAGCATTTACTCCCGTGGGAAGTGCGGGTACATTGCCCCTCATTGTAACTTACGGTCTAGATAAATTTAACATAGAACCAGACTCTCTGGATGTAACCCTGTGGAAGTGTGACGACAGTGGAAACTACAATGCCAGCGACAGTTCAAACATTCTGTTTACCACAAAGGGTGCAACTATGCCCACCGAAGATTCGACTGAACTGGAAGAACTTCAGTGGAAGAGCATTTACTGGTCTGATAACGACGAAGACCACTACACAAAAGAGTCTTCTGCCACTACAGACGGCAAGACATACACAATACAGCTGCCTGTTTTAAAGTCCAGTCAGAAGGTGCGCGTTATTGTAGAAGGTCAGGACGAAGCAGGTAACAAACTTATTCCCCTGAACGGTGCAATTTATGCATTTAAGGTTTCCAGTTCCGAGACCGCTCCCCGTATAAGTGCCAGCGACCAAGAGTACTATTCTAAAACTCAGTTTACGAACGGCGTAGACTTTGTAATTGACATAAGCGACAACTCAGGCGACTTTGACGAACACGGAAAGGTAAGCATAACTCCAACTGTTTACGAAGGCCACCTTTTAAAGACAAATTACGAAAGCTCAACAGGAAACAAGACTACATACTCTAAAACCACCTACAACATGTCTTCTGGAAAAATAGAAAAACTTTCCGACACAAGTTATAGGGCAACCATACCCCTAACGCCAACTCTTGGCAATGAAGACAACTATACTGTGGTTTACGAAGTTACCGTAACAAACAGCGAAACAGACAATCCTACACGGCAGGTAACAAACTTCTATGTCTTCTGGGCAGACTGCAAGGGACCAGAAATTGAACTTTCCAATCCATGGACGGAAGACAATGGTTCAACAGTTACAACAAACGAAATTGACGAAACAAGCGCCTACTGGAATGTAATGACTTATGCTCAGGCAAAGGAACAGGATGGCGTAACGGATATCATCAGCCTGAATAGTCTGGATGAATACATTACCGATGAAACTCTGGTAAATGTCTACAGCATAAGAGGCTACTGGAGCGATGTATCTGGTGCAGGAACAAAAGCCCTTTACTTCCAAATTGCAGACGATGCTTCAAGCCTTAACACTGACACTTCACTCAATTCAGAATACATGCCCACAAACACAAAGTGGATGCAAATAGACACCATGAACACAACCGCCGGTGCAACTTCTCGCTTTGCAATTACAAATGCACAGATTGTTCGCGAGGGTACTGGAACTGCTATAGCATTCTTTGCAGTTGACAATGTGGGCAATGTTAGCAAGGTTTACAAATACAGCAAACTTGTATTTGACTTTGGCGCACCCAAACTTACTATTCCTTCTCCAGAGCACTATTACAACGCTTCTTCTGCAGAAGACATTGTGTTTACGCTTAGTGCAGAAGACTCTAATGCCCTTGCTGCTTCCAATGCAATTACAGTAACCGCTAAAAAGAACGGAAGCACAGTTAGTTCTGGTTCAGACGGATACACATTTGCTCTTGGCTCTCAGAAGAAAAGAACGGGCGAGTCAAGCGGTATTGAACTTGCCGCCAAACTCTTTGACGCAAGCCTTTCTGCAAGCCAGGATGCTACTGTTACCCTAAAGCGCAATACAAATGCGACGGACGGCAAGTGGACATTTACCGTAACTGCAAAAGACATAAATGAAAGAACATGTGCGGAACAGACCTTTAGCACAATAGTTGATACCACGGCTCCTTTAGCAAATGGAAAAATTAACATTGGCGAAGAAGAACATGACAACGATGCTTCTTGGTACAAGAACGGAACCCTGCGTGTAGAAGGTAAATATACAGAAGAAACTTCAGGACTTCAGGCGGTTTACTATGTGGTCAAGTCTTCCGAAGCAACATCTGCACTTATAACGCAAATAGACTCTGCGGTAAGCAATGGAGACATAAGGGGTCTTTCTACAGTAGGTAAAGTGCTTTTGAATACAGAAGGCTCTGCTTCTGCAGCGGCATATACAATTACTCCTACAGGATTCAAGGCCGGCGAAAACACTCTTTACATTCAGGCAATAGACAATGCAGGAAACATTAGCGGCGTAAGTTCATATACAATCCGTCTGGACGAAACTTCTCCAAACTTAAGCGCTGCGTATTACACATTTGACGGAATCCGTTACGAAGATGCGACAGGAACAGTTTATGCAAACAAGAAAAACAGCCTTGTTATTTACGGTTCTGTTTCTGATGCAAACAGTGGTGTGGCAGAATTTGAAAATGTTATAATTGGCGGTTTGACTGCAAATGCAGACTTTACATATTCAACAGAAGAACTTCCTGCTGACCCTGCTTCTGTAGCTTCCGTAACATTTGAAGCATACGATGTTGCAAATGCCAAAGATATAAAGTCATTTAGGGCAGAAATTTCTAAAGAGCAGCTTATAAAGGGTGCGGTAAAACTTACTGCAAACGATGTGGCCGCAAATACTCTACCCCAGACATTCTTTACACTTAGCATAGACGAAGTGGCTCCTAATGCTGTGCTTTCTTCTCCTGCTAGCGGTTCTGCGCTTAACGGAACTGTAGACTTTACAGGAACAAGTTCTGACGGTACGGCAGTGCGTTCTGTAAAACTTTACTACAGCTACAGCTCTAGTGCAGAAGAAATTCTTGACCAAGACACATTAGTAGGTGAACTTACAGATTCCAACTCTTACAACTGGGAATTTAATTCTCAGAAAATGACATATTACGACGGCGAAACAATAAAGCTGTATGGCAACACTAGCTACGAATGCAGTCCAAAGGACATCTGGTTTAAGTTGCTTGTAGAAGATGTTGCTAGAAACACGACAATAAAAGTCTGGCCCTTTACCATTGACCCAGAGACAGACAGACCAAGCATAAGTCTTTCAAACCTTGCTTCTGACGGAACAAGCCTGCTTAAGGAACCCTGCGAAGTTTACGGAAGCATAAGCGACGACGACGGCATAAAGGCACTTTGGATAATTGAAAGCGAAACTGCTCCTTCAAGTTACCCGACTATTGTAAACGGCGAGCCAACTAGCGACAACGACTGGACTCGTATTACAGTTTCTAACGGAGGCTTTACACAAAAGGCATCTGACGAAGACGGAAGAAAATTTTGGTGGTTCTATTGTCTGGATTCTGCAGGCGGAACATTTACCACTGCATTTAACTCTGGCTCCTATGCTCAGCTTAGGCGGCCCCTCATTTCCTTTACAGACGAAGCGAACAAGGATGTTACAAGTGCAATTAAGTTTGCTGTAGACAAGAAGGCTCCTGAAATTAAAAAGTTTAAGATTTCTCAGGCGCTAACGGGTACGACAAAGACTGCAGAAGAATATGCCGAAGACAGCGAAGTTGACTGGAAAGAGTCAAATGGCATTGTATTTGGCGGAAACAAAAATGTCCTTTACCTTCAGATAGATGTATTTGAAGAAACAGGAATGTCGGACACGCCTTTTGAAATGACTGTTTCAAAGGTTGCCCAAAATCTTACGGGAAAACTGTATTCTTCATATAACTCTGCAACGCACATTTACACTTACACAGTAGGTCCCTTTACATTGGATACCGCTTCTTACGGGGCAGACGGAACAAAGTCCATAGCCGTTACAGTAAGGGATAAGGCAGGAACTTCGGCACAGCAGTCAAAGAATGTGGTGCTAGATACAAAGGCTCCCACAGTTAAATTTGAATATCCTCTTCCAGACGACAGAATTTCTACAACAATAGATGTAATGGGTTCTGTTGACGACGGAGCAGACGGAATAGGAGTAGAGTCAATCAAGTGGATTATTCCTACAAAAACTGAAGCCGAAGGAATTACTGCAGATTCAACAGGTTGGAATAATTTGGAAAGTTCTTCCACAATAAACATTTCATTTGACTCTTTGGAAAAAACTTCCACAAGGTGCATTCTTTATTATGCAAACGAAACCTACGCTAACGAACAGGCTTCGGACGATCCAGAAGTGCATACTGGACTGTGGGACATTCCCATTTACTTCCTTGTTACAGACAAACTTGGAAATTCAACCATAGACGACACAAACAAGATTATAGGCGACACTCTAAGTGGTCTTCCTACGGCAGACATAATTTATCCTACAAACGGAAATGTTATAGACGGTGTGGATACTCCAGTAGGTGGTACGCTTACAATTTATGGTTCTGCTACAGACGACATAGAAGTTACCCTTGTACAGGTTCAGCTTGATGTAAACGGCGACGACACATTTAGTAAGCTTGACTACGATGTGCTTTATTCTTGGCGCGACGACAACGGACTGGTTAACGGCTTTGAACTTGTGGCTCCAACTTCTGAAGCCGCAAACGACTGGTACTTAAAGCCCAACGGACTTTCTAGCTGGAACATAACTGTAGAAACAAAGAAAGTTTCGTATGCAGGACACACTGGTCTTGACGGAGAACCTAATCCTAAAATGGGAATCCGCACTCGTGCATTTGACGCTCAGGACAATACCCGCGGATGGACAACTACACAAAACCTTGTATATGTAACCATAGACAAGAAAGTCCCTGTTATAGGAACCCTTTATGTAAACGGCTACAAGGATGGTGTTCTTACCATAAACCGCGAATACAAAGACGGTATGTACATAAGCGGATTTGGCGGAAGCGTAGAATGGTATCTTGAAGGAAACCTTACTGACGATGTGGGCGTAGAAAATGTAGAGTTTGCAGAAATAGGAAACTACATTAGGGTAGACAACACTGCTGTCCAACTTTCTTATGCTGACCCATATGCTGACCCAATCGACAAGACACAGGCAACTCTTAAGGCAAAACTGAACACCAGCGCAGACGGACAGATTTATACAAACCTTATCGTATACGACAACGACAAGAATACAAGTCAGAATATTCGCATTAACATAGACAGTACGGCTCCTTCCCTTTATAGGACAAACGGAAACGAAACTTCTGGAACCGGTGTTACAGACCTTCGCCTTGTGCACAGCGCACAGAACATAAGCGAAAGCAACTTTATGCAGAATTCCAGCGGTATATATTCCTTTGGTGACGATGTTCTGGAAACAGGAAGTGGCCTTGAATACATTGCATTCTACTTTATGCGAAAGGCACAGGACGGTTCATCTTGGCGCACATACAATCCCCTTGAAGAAACTGGCAATGTGGGCAACAGAACCGACACCGCTACGGATTATGTCTTGAACGATGACGGACTGGCTGTTAAGAAGGTAAGCGGAAGTAGACCCGACACGGGAAGCTTTACTTCTTCTACTGCAGTTGACAGTACAAATGTTCATAAGGGAACTCTTATAAAGATAGGTGGAACCTACTGCAAAGTAACCAATGTAAGCGGCAATATCGTAACATTTACTCCAAATGTAGACACAAGCTTTACCACTGCAGAATTTGTATATGCTCAGGTTGTGGATCATCTTGCAACAGAAGGTCCCACAAACGGAGACTACAAAGTTATTAAAAACGATGATTATGACGGTCTTGTGGAAACCCTTAAGAACGACTCTGGCAAATACACATGGACGGCAAGCATAGACTCCCTTAACATTCCCGACGGACCCATAGAAATTCATGTCGTAGCAATAGACAATGCTGGTAACATTTCTAGCGGCATATGTTCTTCAAATGTTTACAACAATCCTCCCCGTCTTGCAAAGATTCTGCTTGGTACTGAACTTAACGGTAACGGAGTGTACGACTTTAGCGCATCCGAAGAAATTACTAACGACACCAAGGCAGGACGACGCTTTGGCGAGTTTGTTTACTATTCTGCACTGAATGACGAAAAGAAGACTCAGGAAAAGGCTTCCATAAGTGTTGAAGAAAAAGACTGGTTTACGGTAAAGGACGGACTTCTTCTTGTTCCCGAATTTGTAGGAGGAAACACCAGCATAATAGCAACATATAAGGTAAGCGACACAGAAATTACCTTGGGTGATCCCTACAAGACTGATGCAAGCGGTATAACAAGTTATGGCTCACTTTACAGTAAGGCCGACACGCTGACTCTTGCCCCTGATGCGGAAGACTATATTTCCGACTTTGGAAGCTTCTATATGACAAACAGTGGCCTTACAAGTTACGAAAGCAAGAAGACGACAAACGGAACAACTACAACCAAGGCAAAGTACTTTGGCATAACATTCTGGGATGAAACAGAAGAAAAAACTCAGGGTAAGGACAGCCAGTACACCATGCTTTCGTTCCCTGTAGTCATAGATCAGATTGACGACATTAAACCTCTTGCCGAAATAGAGCCATTCTACTGGAATGACTATAGTGACAACAGCGTTTATAAGGATGGGGACGCAAACCTTAAGGGGCACATAGAACTTGAAGGCGACCTGCCTGAAACATTTACTTCTACAAGCGGTGCAAAAGACAAGGATCCCAAGGTATCAGGCATTATACGCCTTACGGGAACAGCCTCTGACGAAACAATGCTTAAGGAATTAAAGTTCTCATTCGATGGCATTCAGATTAATAATCAGACTGCAGGAAGCGGAACTACCCTTGCCACATTTGTAAACGGCGAATGGACTTTTGCAAACAAGACAACATGCGCCCTGGAATATACAGACACCGATGGTGAAGGTAACGAAGTTGTCAAATATAAGACAAAGCTTAGTGGCGACTCTGATTACGAGGAACTTGATGCAAGTCCTCTTTCTTCTGTAGAAACAGTCGGATGGTCTCTTGTTATAAGGGACGAAAAGGGCGTAACTCAGGATGGACACAGCATTACTTGGGAACTTAACATAGACACACAAAAGCTTAGCGGCTATGCAGGACTGGACAAGTCATTTAAAGTCTATGCAAGCGACACAAGCAGTAGCGGTAACGAAATAAATGAAGCTTACCAGATGGATGTTGTGCCTTATGTTACAAAGGTAATAACGGCACTTTCAAGTGTAAATGCTTCCAAGCCTTCTGTATTTAACCGTACTGCGCTGGGCCATTACCCTGTTTACATAACCTATGCAGGCGATTTGGAAAACAATTATAATTCTGCCACATACGAAACAATTGCCCTTGAAGGCTACAACCTTACTGGTGCAAGCGTTACAGCGGAAAAAGTAACCCAGACTTGGGCAAATAATGTCTCAAACAATGTAGACCTTGACGGAAACCTTAAGTTCGTTCTTCCCAAGGGTGCCAAAAGCGGTTATCTTACCATAACCGTAAGCGACGTAGAGGCTGCAAACAACATAAACAACAACGACGCTCATGGCTCTTACGACTATACGGTACAGGGCTACACTCAGGACGACATTGGCGTAACTGGCAACAAGGACATTTACGACAACTACTACAACAGACATCCCAACGGCGTAAACAACAACAACCTTACCGACGACATTTACATAGATGTCTGGCAGTTCAACACCAAGGCGGCAGTGCCCTACAACAACTCTGCACTAGATGTAATGATGAAGGTTAATCCTTCTAGCGGCATGATTGACTTTGCCTTCTGTGGTGGAGATAGAACTTTTGCCATGGCTCAAGGAACAACAAATTCTTATATTCAGTGGGCTACATCCGCAGACTTTGTTCAGTGTACAGGTTTCGCTGTTGACAAAAATGGTGTTGCCTATGCAACAGCGCTTGGTGGAGAAAGTGGCGACACTTACGGTGACTGCTATAACTTCTATGTAAGCAAGTGGGGTACAAGTGATGATACGGGAGGTGGTAAAAACGCTTTGCGTATAGGTTCCATAGCACAGGGAGCGTCTACAGCCGATTTTGTAAACTTGGCAAAGAACCGTTATGTAAGTCCAAGCGTTGCAACGGATGGTACCTATGCATACCTTGCATATTATGATCTTCTTTCCAAGGAGCTTAGATTCCAAGGTGGTGGAACCATACCAAACAATAAGGGAGCAATAGGAACTTTGATAGATTCTTATACAAATGCGCGAGGTACTGGTACTACTTCCATTAGAACATTGGATGCTGAACATGGACTGGTTCAAGTTCTTGCAGATAGGTATGGTAATGGTCTTGGCTACATAAATTATACTGGTGCCGACACGGAATTTATCAGCATAGGAATTGCGAACAGTCATGTTGTTCTGATATGGTATGACTCAAAGAATACCCTGCAATATACCTATGCAACTTCTACAAACTGGACTCCCGGCACAGGAGTAAACAGCACTGGTTGGGCAACTCCCATACCTCTTTTAACGGGAAACATAAAGAACTGTAAACTGGTTGTGGATAGTGATAATCAAATCCATATTGCCGCATATGATGCAAGCAGGGGAGACCTTAAGTATATTTATCTTCCGAAGTATAATATAACTTCTGCTGCAGATGCAAAGGTTTGTACTGTAGATTCTTATTCCAGTGTTGGAAGTGAAATTACAATAGATGTTGCAAAATCTACAAGTGGCTATCAGATTCCTTATATAGGATATTATGGCACTACACCAAAGAAAGCTCGGTTTGCATATCTTGCAGATCCTAAAGAATTCTATACTGGAACTACTCAGAATGGTGCAGTAAGCGACCTCTATACTGGAGTTTGGGAATGCACGATCGTTCCAATGATAAGTACAATGAATCCTTCCGATACCAGACATAGAATAAATGTTGGTGTATGGAAAAACTGGTCTACAGGTGTAATTAGTAATTCTAGTGAAGGAACTTCAACCGCTAATAATGCAAACGGCATATGCTACGGTAATGGAACGCAGAATGCTGTACTTGCATATAGCATAAGACTCAAAGTTGAAAACAAGTATGTCGGTTATGTCGAAACCGCACAGAAGAGATAAGGAGGGCGAATATGAAAAAGACATATAAATATGCATTACCATTTGCAATAGTTTGTTCAGCGCTTCTTTTTGCTTCCTGTGAATTCGGTTTGGGTGCACAGGTAGATACGGACACGCCTACTGTTTCAATTATTAATCCTACCATTTCTTCTGTTAAGGGTGGTTCCATTACGATTGTTGGAGCCTGTAACGATGATGCTGGCGTTTCAAAGGTAGAACTTTCCTTACGGGACAAAAAAGGCAATACAACTTCTTTAGGTTATGCTTCCCTTAATCAGGACAAGACTGACTGGAGCATGCAGACAAGCCTGTCTGGTTTTTCTGATGGTGAGTATTCAATAGTTGCAACTGCCATAGACGGTGCGGAGCGGCACGCAACTGCCACTCGTGAATTTAACATAGACAATACTCCTCCTGTAGTGCTGCTTTCAAAACCAAACTCCTTTAACGCAGGAGACATTGGGTCCGGCGGTTACGGAAAGACAGTAACTGTTGCAGGAGAAATTCTTGACGACAACGATGTGGTTTCTTTACGGGTAAGGGTTTTCAAGTACGACATGCAGACTCAGTCAGAAGGTGCAGAAGTAAAACTTCCCTATCCCGAATTTACAGGCTTCGATGTTCAGGGCGGACTTAATGTTGTAATTGCTCAGGAAGGTGCACAGGACGAAGACGATCCCGAAAGCGCCCGCAGACTTCGCGAAAACTATGCAGCCCTTTATGATGCTTCTGGCGACAAGACCCAGTACTTTACCATGGTTGTAAGCGCAACAGACGCTGCTGGAAACACAAACACAAAGTCTTACATAAAATCTGCTTTAAACAAGGTTGTTTCAAATGCAACTGGTGTGGCGGTAAAGAATTTAAAATCTGCCGACTACAAGCAAATTTTAGGCGGAAAATATACAGGCGATGCATTAGACACTTCAATTGTAAAAAGTATTTTGGATGGAACATACCCTTCTGCAGAACAGCAGTACATAACCAGTGCAAACGGAGCACATGTAATTTTTTCTGCCTGCCCCGATTCTTCTCCAAAGTACGAGCTTACAGGTTACGCCCTTACTTCTGTAAAGGAAGCGGAAAGGGGAGCAACCCTTGGTCTAGCATTTGAAAAAGGTCTTGACGCAAAACTTATAGACCCCTCAAGCATAAAGGTTTACATCTATTCAAGCGATGACGAGGGAAACATAACTAGCACAACGCCAGTCTTTATCGTAGACAAAACAAACAACACTCACTCTATATTTAGAAATTCTGGCGGAACTGTTTATCTTACTGAACTTACAGATCCAATAGACAACTCTACATTCAACTTCCAGTTGCCTTCCGAAACGGCGACACTGGGCGGCGGTTTGCATTACAAAGTTGTTGTAGAAGGAACGGACACTGACGGAAACAACCTTGAGCCAAAAGTTTCTTCTGGTTACGGATTTACTGTGTCCATTCACGGTGGAGCGCCTCTTGTTTCATGTAACGATGCTGAGTATGGCGACGGAAAGTACTACAAGACAGCCGCATTTAGCGAAGAAGCAACTGTAAAGTTAAAGCTTAACATAACAGACAACTCTGACGATCAGGCCTTTGGAAAACTTAGCAATGCGCTAGAAGTAACGCCTATCCTGTATACGGGAAATCATCTTTCATATGATGTTGCCGAAGCAATGGTTGCCTCTGGTAAGGCGACAAGAAAAATTCTTGACCCACAAAAGTATGAGGGGCCGGGAGATGCAACCAGTACCGCCTACATCACGAGAGATTCCTACTCAGAAAGCGGTTCAAGCAAGAGTGCAAAGTATACGGCAACCCTTCCTGTAAGCGGCATAAACTTTGCCCAGTATTTGGGAGCTGCAGATAATTATACTCTGGTGCTTAAAGTGACGGCAAACAACGGAACTCCAGACACAACATACTGGTGCCTTTATGCAGACGGAAAGGCTCCTGTAATAACTGTTTCTAATCCATGGAAGCCAGACAGTGGAACTAGCGTAAATGAAAACCTTATTACCGAAGCAGATTCTTACTGGCAGCAGAAGAATGCTACTGTAAATGCCGAAACAGTTCTTGCAAACTGGTACACCCTTAGGGGATTCTGGAGCGACGAGGAAGGTTCGGGAACAAAGGATTTGTATTTTAGAACTGTTCCCAGTAGCGAAGTTCTTGTTAACGATGACATTTTAAATGACGAAAACAAGTGGACAAAGGTAGACCCAGATGACGCTCCCCCTGACGCCACAAGCAAAATAGGAATAAACAACTCTACCGTAGTGCGTGAAGGCGAAGGCTGGAAAATTGCAATTTATGCAACGGACAATGTGGGCAACAAGAGCACGCTCATAACATACAGCAACATTACATTTGACTTTGGCATTCCTCAGATAACGATTCCTTCTGTTGAACAGTACTATGCTAAGTCTGATTCTCCTGTGGAGTTTGTAATAACTGCATTCGACACCAACGAAATGAAGGATGTAAAGGTTACTGCAACATTAGATGGCAAAACTGTAACTTCTGGTTCCAACGGATACACCGTAATTTACAGTGATGTAGTGCCTCGTTCCAACGATATAGATGCCACACAGAAGTCCTCCAAAACTGCAACCATAAAAATCGTAAGGGATGGAAGTAAAACCTGCGATGGTACATGGAACTTTACGGTTGAAGCTACAGACATAATTGGACGAAAGGCTGAGGTAAAAACATTCTCTACCATAGTTGACTCAACACTTCCTCAAAATGTGGCAAACACCCTTAAGGTTGACTCAAAAACAAATTCAGCGTCAACATGGTTTAGCAAGAATACGCTTACACTGGAAACTTCCTTTAAAGAAAAAACTTCTGGTCTTGATGCGGTCTTCTTCCTTGTAAAGCCTAACGAAGATGTAGATGCAGGTATTGCGGACATTACAGGTCTTGCCGGTGTTAGTCAGATTGCAGAAAGCGGAGCAACTGGAGACAAACTGGGTATTTCTGTAACTCCCTCTACATTTAAAGGCGGAAAAAATGCCGTATACATTCAGACAAAAGACAAGGCTGGTAATCTTTCTGAAGTTCTTGCATTCAATGTAAATGTAGATACCGAAGTTTCTGCAATTAGTTCCGAATGGTACACATACGATGATATTTCTCTGGTTTCTGCAAAGAGTCAGGTTCTTTCAAATACACAAAAGCCAATAACGGTTTACGGTCTTGTAACCGACACCGAAAGTGGCATACAGGACATTGCATCTTCATTTGCTATAGACGGTGTTGCCTTAAAGAATGTAACTGTCACTTACAGCACTGCTAATTTGACCGAAGATTCTACGGAAGAGGATTTTAAAAATGCTAAATCAACATATGTGGCATATTCTTCCATTGCAGATAAGGCGACAATAAAGTCATGGAAGGCTGTTATTCCTGCTGCTCAGATAAAACAGGGCTCGGTAAAAGTTAATGTTACGGACAACGCAGGCAACAGTACTACCCAGCAAGTGTTTGTATTTAACATTGACACACAGGCTCCAGAAGTAAAACTTAATTCTCCAGAAGACAAGAGTTCACTTAACGGAAGCGTTTCGTTTACAGGAACTGCAAAAGACACTTCTTTGGATTTTGTTGAACTTTTGTACTCCTACTCAAAGACTGGCACTTATACTTCTTTGGGACGCAAGGACGACTCCGAGGCTTACAACTGGATGTTTGAAAATGTTGTAATTTCTTACACGGAAGATGGCGTAACAAAACTTTTGGGCGGTACAACCTATACTGCAAGCAAGCCCCTTTACATTAAAGTGCTTGCTCAGGATACGGCAGGAAATCAGACTTCATCAGTATTTGAATACACTGCCGACCCAGACACGGACAGACCTGTAGTTACTCTTTCAAACATAACTGGCGACGGAAGCACTCTTCTTAAGAGCAATACAATTTACGGTTCAGTCTACGATGATGACGGAACCATAGAAAACATCTGGTACATAGAGGCCACCTCTTACGAAGAAGCAAACAAGCCTTCTGAATCAGACGACAATGGTTGGACAAAAGTAACGACTACAAACGGAAACTTTAACATAGAAGACAACGAAGACGATGGTAACCGCCTTTGGTACTTCTACATTATAGACAAGGTTGGAACTGCTTTTGAAACAAAACAGAGCGATAAGCTTCTTCGCCCCTACATAAAGTTTGTAGACGGAACTGCAAAAGTTGACAACACAAGTGGCGTTGCATTTAGCATAGACAGGGAAGCCCCCGAAATTCTGGACTTTATGTATTCTCGTGCGCCTTCTGCAACAACAACCAAGGCTTCATCCTATAGTCCAAGCGCAGACGGAGATGACAAGTGGACTGATGAAGACAAATTTGCCTTTGGCGGAACTTCAAGCAAAATGTATGTTAAGGTTGTGGTAAAGGAAAAGACTGGAATGAAGGAATTTGCAACAGATTCTTCTCCAATAGCACTTACCCTTGACTCTAAGACCATTACACTTACCTCTACGGGAACAAATGCAAATGTGGTGGAAACAAAAGATGGCGAAAACTACACTTACATAATTGGTCCTATCGATGTAGGTTCAAGTTCTGGCTTTGACAGTGCGTTAAAGACTTTGGAAGTTACAGTAACCGACAGGGCAGGAACTGAAGTTTCAAAGGCAAACAATGTCGTTATAGATAACACGGCTCCTTCTGTAAAAATTACTTCTCCTCTGGAAAGCGCACTTGCCATAAACAATGTTACCATGCGAGGTTCCATAACGGACAACAGTAGCGGTAGTGGCGTTGCTTCGGTTAAGTACTACATTCCTACAAAGACAGAAGCAGAGAACATAAGCGAAACTTCTGTAGAATGGATAGATACGCAGACAACTTCTTCTTTGGTAATAGAATTTAACGATTCAGGAACTCCAGGAAGCAAGCAGAACATAATGACTTACGCAAATGACACTTATGCCGAAAAAATGGCTATAGAAGGTCAGTACAAGGTTCCTGTTTACTTCCTTGTAAAGGACTTACTGGGTAACACAGAAATTATAAAGGACAAGTTTATATGTGCAGATACAGAAGCTGGTAAGCCTGTTGCAACAATAATTTCTCCCGAACAAAGAACTCCTCTGCTTACGGTGGGTGCTTCATTTACAGTCCGAGGAACAGCCTACGATGATCAGGGTGTAGAGTCTGTGCGGCTTCAGCTTGATGTAACTGGTGACGGAAATTACACCGAAGCCGACTACAATGTTCTTAATACCACTGACTGGCTTGAAAAGAACGGATGGACTCCAGACACAGATTTGGTTGCATCAACATCTGATACGGCAAATGACTGGTACATTAAGACTGAGGGAACAAACAGTTGGAAGGCAACTATAAAAGTTCCCGACTCTTATGTAAAAGTGGATGACAGTTTTGTTGCTAAAGAAATGGGCATAAGGGCCTGCGCCTACGACTCTGTTCCCCAAAGCCGCGGATGGCTTTCTAGTGTAACAATAAAAGTAGATAAGAATACTCCTACTGTTGAAGAAGTAAAGCTTGTACGAAAAGACAATTCCGGTAATGTTGTGGAAGAAAGGGATATTACTGGACGCTCCAGCGGAATTTACATAAGCGGTAAAGATGTAAGCACTTCATGGACTCTGGATGTTACCGTAGCCGACAATGATGCGGTAAAGCAGATTTCTGTAAAGAATAATCCTCCTGATGGAATTACAAGTAACATTGCTGTACAGGAACTGAATTTGGAAGGTCTGAACGACAAGACTTACAATTTTGCCCTACCGCTAACAACAAGTGCCGACGGTACAATGTACTTTAAGATTTCAGTCTATGACGAAAACACTTCTACCGAAGAAGAGTACAGCATTTCTGTAGACAATACTGCTCCCCAGATGTACACTACCGGATCGGATCTAACGGACAGTCCTTCTAATATGCTTAAGGTTCAGGATGTTTCTAACGAAAGCGCAAAGAAGACCCTGAATAGTACCGACATTTCCATTCAGAACAACAACGGACGCTTTACTTTTGGCGACACTGTAGAAGAAGACGGAAGCGGTTTGGCATATCTTGCATTCTACTTCAAGCGAGTTTCTGACGACAACGGTAACCGCGTATACAACCCCATGTTTGAAGTTGGAACTACAAATGCAAATCGCACAAATCTGTCTGCTGCTAACATGAGCGTAAATGATGACGGTCTTGTAGTTCTTTCTCTTACTGGAACTCGTTCATCCGAGTCTTCATTTACAAGCGCCTCTTTAAAGAATAATAAGAACATCCGCAAGGGAGGACTTGTAAAACTGGGTGGAGTATACCGCCTTATTACTGATGCTTCGGACCGTGACACTACGGGAACCATAGAATTTACTCCTTCAATAAACAAAACATATACCGCTGCCGAATTTGTGTACGCTCAGGTTGTAGACAGTTCAAACGATGAAACAATCAATAACGAAGACGGTGACGGTGATGAAATGATTGAATTTGTAAACAATGCGGGAAGTGCCTATACATGGACTGCAAAGGTAGATTCATCCAACATACCCGATGGACCTATTGAACTTCATGTCGTAAGCATTGACGAAGCTGGTAATGTTTCTCACGGTTGGTGCGAGACAAACATACAGAACAACAGGCCGCGCATTGCAAAACTTCTTGTGGGTACAGATCTGAACGGTAACGGAAAAATGGATCTTTCTGCAGACGCCCAGATTGTAAACACAATAGACGAAGACAAGACTGCAAACGGTACAGACTTTGGAGAATTCCGCTATTACTCTACACTTGATTCCAACGGAAATTCACAGTACGACATAGCTATTACCACAGACAGCGTGGAAGATACATTTACCGTAAAGGACAATCTTCTTATTCTTCCCGAATTTACAGGCGGAAACACTGCCGGTGGAGCGCTTGTTGCGTGGTACAAGTTCAATGAAACAAGTCAGATTGGACTTGGTTCGGGAACAAAACTTCCCCTAAAAACTGAAGCAGAAGCAAAGGCTCTTGTAAACGATGACGCTACGACTTATGTTTCAAGTTACGGTGCCCTGTATCTTGAAAATTCAACTCTGCAAGATTACGAGTCAAGGACAAACTTATCTTCTGTAACAAAGATAAACTTTGCCGTAACATTCTGGGATACAACTGAAGAAACCACACAGGGCGTAAACAGCCAGTGGGCTCACTTAACCCTTCCCCTTGTAATTGATGTAAAGGACGATGAAGTTCCTGTTCCAGAAATTACGCCTTTCTACTGGAAGTCTGCAAAGCTTAGCGGTGCAAATGTGGCATACAATGTTCTTGAAGACACAAGCAACAGCGTCTACAAGGATACAAAGGGTAATTCCCTTGGCCACATAGAACTTGAGGACGACTGGGCAAAGTCTGACTCTTATTCATCTACCGCTACCAGTGGCTGGCAGGATGGAGACGCAAAAGTGTCGGGCATTATCCGCATTCAGGGTAGGGCTTATGACGCAAAACGCCTTGGAAACATTAGGGTAAAGATTGGTAACGGTGCAACAGGCATAAGTCTTAACGGAGGTAATGTAAATACAGAAACCCTTCTTGCAACTTATGCTCCCGATAACGCCAGTGCTGTAAATAACTGGACTCTTTCTAAGGCTGCTGCAACAGTTGAAGATGATGGCTGGCAGTTTGCAATACAGAAGGACCAGAATATTCAGTCAGGACACACAGTCTGGTGGGAACTTGACATAGACACAAGCAAGGTAAAGAACACAAGTAATATTCTGTATGCGGCTCTGGATCAGCTTGTTACTGTTACCGCATATGACGCTTCTGATAAAACGGCAAGTGCCACTTATCAGGTAGACATTGTGCCTTATGTAACTGGTGTAGCTACTTCTATGGACGACTATTCAGAAAATAACACCTCCGTATATTCCCGCACGGCATTGTGTCACTACCCCGTTTACACAACCCGTGCAACAGGAAGCGGTGAAGTTACCTACGACAGCGTAACCGTTACAGGCTACAACCTTACTGGAGCAAGCGCAACCGTAGGCGGAGTTGCAATGGATAAAGACGGACTTAAATTTACCGTCACCGCCGCAAGCAAGTCAGGAAATCTGGAACTTACTGTTAACGATGTTCCCTCTTTGAATAATAAGAACTGGAACGACTCCCACGGCAGCTTCACCTATGCAAAGAAAATAGGTCCGCAAGGAGACGCCACAGCCTATGCCAACTACTACAACCGACAGCCCAACGGAGAAAATAACAACATCCTTACTGATGACATTGTTCTTGACATTTGGGACTTCAACAGCAAGGCTGCTATGGGATACAGAGATGTTGATGCCGTTGCAAATGTTGTAATGAAAATTAACCCCTCGAATGGGCTTATAGGTTTTGCCTTCTCAAACGGTGCGTCAGAATTTAGCATGCCTAATAAAACAAATTCCTACGAACGGTGGAGCAAGAGTTATGACTATATGGGTTATACGGCAATGACAGCTGATGCTTATGGTTATAGCTACACTGTTGCAGTCGGTGGTGATATATCTGCTAGTGGTGCCCGCGATAAATTCTCTTTAATGACAAACAGGTGGGGAGTAGTTGGTCATTCACAGGGGTCTAACGGAGGTACTACCAACCACATACGACTTGACACCATAGGTCAGGGTGGGGCTGTTGATAAAGCCCGTTTCCAGGGATCTAGCATGACAACATATGCATATACTCAAGAGGAAGAAAACTACACAAACCTTTACCTTGCCTACTATGACCTTCTTAATGAAGAAATTCGCTTTAAGGTAGGTACTTTCGATTATAATAATGATTTAACAGGAACTTTTAGTGAATTAGGCGGTGATCGGGATACAGACTACAATACAACAAGTGGCGCATGTCAGATTGTTGCAGCTTCTAACAACACGACAGACACTCTTGGTGCCGCTACAGAGTATCTTAGCATTGCTGCAACTCCTGACGGTAAAGCTGTTGTAATGGTTTGGTATGACGGAACCAATTTGCTTTATTCGTATACTGACAATCCGCTTGAGTCTGCTAGTAATCAGAAGCGTGGCTTTGTCGTACAAAACAATGCTTCGTGGAAGTCTGCACAGACTTTATATTCTGATGGTGGTGAATACTGTAAGGTTGCTGTGGGCTCAGACGGAAGCGTACATGTTGCGGCCTATGACAGTGCAAATGCAAACCTAATTTATGTCTATCTGCCTAGTTACGACAGCACTTCCAAGACTGTTTCTGTGGTGGATTCTTATCTTGATGTAGGTTCAAACCTTACGCTGGATGTTGCAAAAGTTGGTGACTATCAGATACCTTACATAGGTTACTGGGGATCATCTCCAGAATTGCCTCGCTATGCATATCTTGCCGTTCCAGAAAAATTCTATGATGATGAGGTTTCAGCAGATGAAAAGCAGGGTACCATTAACGACATGTATACTGGCATTTGGGAATGTACTGTAGTCCCGTCTCCCAACGAAACTATAAATGAAGGTACCATGAATGTAGGTGTCTGGAAGAATGCAAGCGGAGAACTGGCATATTCGACATATTCTGGTGAAACATCGTTTAGTGGACTTGCTCCAACTGGAGATTATGCAAGTAAATCTGGCAATGTGAGATACGGCTATTCATCGACTGGTAGTGAAGTTGGTGTATGCTACGGTAATGGGTCTAACAATGGTGTTCTTGCATATGTTGCAGGCTATGATTCTTATGTAGAAACTGCCCAGCGCCGGTAGCATCAGACGCATATTGCAGCCAAAAACACGCCGTGTTTAAAAGAAATTCACGCTGAGTTTTAAAAAATTCTTGGCGTGTTTTTAGGCAAAACTCGGCGTGTTTTTTCTTATGTGGCTGTTTTTTACGCTATACTCATTTTACTTTGGATTTCTAGCACTTCCTGCTCGCTTAACTTTGTAATTGCGCTTATTATCTGAACCGACAGTCCCTGTCTTAGGCTTTCTTCTGCAATTTTACAGCAGGCAATGGACTCTCCTTCTTCGCGACCTTTAGAGCGCCCCTCTGCAAGACCTTCCGCAAGTCCCTCTTCGCGCGCAACTGCTCTAACTTCTTCCTTTGCTTCCTCAAGTTCGTCAAAAAAATACATGTATTCCTCCGTCTGCTCTGGGGTTGCTTTAGCTTGGTTGACGGAATTTTCCAGCCTGTTTGAAAATGTTGCGGTTGCTTCGTTCTGGTAGATGAAGCGCAGTACTTCTCTCAGGCTTTCTTCCGCCTTTTCCCATGCACTTGCATTATAAAACAAGGCGTGCGTTTTGTCATCATATTTGATGGCATCCGTTTCTGCAAATGCGGTGTGCTTGGTGTAGCAGGGCAGTCCCTCTCCGAAGGGATCATTTTTGCAAATGAACACTATGTATGTTTCTTTAAGGTTTTTAAAGGCCGTGCGCCGTGGTGTGGTTTTTGCATCCGACTGACTCTGGTAGTACCTTGCACGCAGCATAAGATCCTTATAGTTTCCCGTTTGCATTTCCAAATCAAAAACTTTAAGTTCCCCTTCGTGCTCCCCTTTTACATAAACATCCAGCCGTATTCCCCGAGTTCCGTAGTAAGTTTCTATGGAATGTTCGGTATCCGTGTAGACAAGCTTTTCAATTTCTATGCCCAAAAGGACTTTTATCATCTGCCTACACAGAGCCTCATCCTTCATGACCTTGCAGAAAATAAAATTATCCGCAAAGGTAAGTTCTTCCCAGGATTTAGTAAAGTTGTTCATTATTACCTCCTACCCTATATAGTAGGAGCGGAATGCAAAAAATGGTAACAGAATGCCGTAAAAAGTTTAAAGTTTGTTAAATTTCTTGCAGTAGTCTATGAATGCATCGGCTTCCATGGGTTTGGAGAAGTAGAAGCCCTGTATGTAGTCGCAGCCCAAGTTGTAGACAGTTTGCTTTTGGTTGTCGGTTTCTACACCTTCCATAACGATTTTTAGGTTCATTTCCTTAATCATCTGAATGGTGTTGCGAAGGATTATTTTTGCGGATGCTTTCTGGTCTGCCTTCCACAGTATGCTTTTGTCCAGTTTGATTATGTCAAAGTCAAGATTAAAGATGTGGGAGGCGTTTGAGTATCCGGTGCCGTAGTCATCCAAAGAGAAAGTAAAGCCCATGTTGCGAAGTTCGTCCATTGTCTTTAGGAAGGTTTCAGAATCGTTTATTGCTGCTGATTCCGTTATTTCCAAATTGATTGACGGTGCGTTTACCTCGTACTTTTCCATTATGAGGCGGAATGTTTCTGCAAGGTTCTTGTGCATGAACTGAACAGGCGACATGTTAACTTCTATAAATCGTATGCCGTACTGCTGAATGTGCTTCTGTCCAAAGAGTTTTACCGTTTCTTCAAAAACAAATTCTCCAATTTCAGAAATGCTGTTGTTGCGTTCTGCAATGGGAATGAATTCATCAGGCGGAATGAATCCCAGTTCTTCGTCGTACAGTCTGACTAGGGCTTCTGCCGAATGAATTTTGTTGTGGGCGCTGTCCCATATTGGCTGGTAGAAGACTTTAAGGGATCTTGTGTCCAAAGCCCTTCGTATTGCTTTTTCAATCTTCTGTTCCCTCTGCAGAAAGGAGGTTTCTTTTCCGCGGACAATGGTGCACTTTCCTGTTACGCGAACTGAATCAGTTTCGGTGTCTACAAGAGAAACAAGGGTTTCTACATTTTCTATGTTTTCAGGAAGCGTTACCGAGTAAAGTATGGCCTTAAGTTGAAGTGTAATGTTGTTGTGGCTCCATCCGTCTTCAAAAATTTTTGCAATGGCAGATTCCGCACAGTCAAACTTGTTGCGCTCTTTTTCGGAATAGAGGACTGCAAAGTTTCCGTTCTCGCAGTCGTATACTCTGGAAGTGTCGCATACCGTAATGAGTGTTGAGGCAATTTTACGAAGCATTTCATTTATGAATGTAATGCCCAGCACGGACTGGTATGAGCGCAGGTTTGTAATTTTTACTACTGTTACAAAAGACCTGTCATGGGAAGAAAACATGGAAGAGGCATCTGAAAGGAAAGACCTTCTGTTATAAATTTTCGTTATGCCGTTAAAAATGTCTCCATCGTTTTCTATTGTAAACAGAATGCAGAGCAGGGCAACCGCCTGTATAAAGAGTTCTATGAGCAGATTTGGAACAAGCAGCTGAACCAGTGCGCCAACAAGACAGGTAAAGACAAAGAGGGCAAGAACCAGCATTCTGTTTTTTGCAATGTCGGCGCGGTAATGAATTATAAAATTCATAGAGGCAATGACATAGAAAATTCCTATAAGGTAAATTGAATAGATTACTGGTCCCCGGTGATAGGCAAGGGCTTCATCAAAATAGAAGATGTTGTGCATAAAGGGATTTAGTGCAATCAGCGTGATTGAAATGATGTAGGGAATTGCAATCAGACGCAGCTTGCTCCACATTTCGTCCTTTTCTTTTCCAATAAGATGAATCGTATACATGAAGAAGAGTGGAGGCAGTGTGTTGTGTCCCACAAGATATATATACATTGTGGAAAAAAGAATAAAGCGCATCCACAGTTCCGGCTGCATGTCGGGATTTGCGGCAATGTGGTTAAGTAGGGTTGCGTTTCCCCAGTCTGCCAGACTACATACGATTCCGTTTATGATGATGAGGAAAAAAATTCTGTTCTGGTTGGAGTGAGTGTTCTTTTTTGTGGCAACATAATAGAGAGTAAACAGATAAATTATGATGGCACATATATCAAATGTCGTATTGTATACCACTGCTTACCCCACATGTTATTCTGCTCTCTCTTCCTTATATTGTAGCATGGATTTTATGGGCTGTAAACGAAAAAAAAAGCGGTAAGAGTTATTGCTATACTTATGTGTGGACTAAGTTAGCCTTGCCTAATACCTGCCTTTGGTATATAGTGTTCCTCATGGAAACTCTTAACAACTCCCTTATAGACGAATATATGGATTTTCTTACCAAAGGTAAGACTGAACGAGAATGCGCATCGGGCATTATTTCCCGTGCAAAAAAGGCTGGCTTTAAGGACATTGCCGAATGCTCCACACTTAAGGCTGGAGACAGGGTGTATGTGCAGAAGATGAACAAGGCAGTCGCCCTGTTTACTGTTGGCTCGGGAAGCATAGAGGAGGGCATGAATATTCTTGGCGCCCACATTGATTCCCCCCGTCTGGATGTAAAGCAGAATCCTCTGTACGAAAAGGATTTTGTTGTTTACCTTAACACCCACTACTACGGCGGAATAAAAAAGTATCAGTGGGTAACTATTCCCCTTGCCCTGCATGGCGTTGTATGCAAGACTGACGGCACTGTAGTTCCCGTTTGTGTAGGCGAAGACGAAAAGGATCCAGTCTTTGTAATTTCTGACATTCTTCCACACCTTGCCCAGAAGCAAATGAAGGAAACAGCCTCAGAATTTATTCCAGGAGAAAATCTTGATTTGATTGTAGGCTCTGGAGTTCCCCAGAAGAACGAAGACGAGGACAAAAAAGAAAGCAGTGCAAAGAAGAGCGCAAAAAAAACAATACTTTCGCTTTTAAAGCAGAAGTACGGCTTTGACGAGTCAGACTTTGCCTCTGCTGAGCTTGAAGTTGTGCCAGCGGGTAAGCCTCGTTTCTGCGGATTTGACAGATCTCTTATTCTTGCATATGGTCAGGACGACCGCTCATGTGCCTTTACTTCTGCCCAGGCCCTTTTCGAAAGCAAGCCCACCGTACGCACTTCCTGCTGCCTTTGCGTAGACAAGGAAGAAATAGGTTCCGTAGGTGCAACTGGCATGGCTTCCCACTTTTTTGAAAACGCCGTTGCAGAACTTGTTTCGCGCTTACCCGGCGGATATTCAGAGCTTACCGTACGCAGGGCCCTTTCTTCCAGTAACATGCTTTCTAGCGACGTAAACTCTGCATTTGATCCCATGAACGCAGATTTGTTTGACAAGGAAAATGCCTCCTTCCTTAGCGGCGGAATTGTATTTAACAAATATACTGGAAGCCGCGGCAAGAGCGGAGCAAGCGATGCAAATCCTGAGTTTATAGCAAAGGTTCGAGGTGCTTTGGACGCAGAAAAAATTCGTTACCAGATGGCGGAACTTGGCCGAGTTGATCAGGGTGGCGGCGGAACAATCGCTTACCTTGCGGCAAAGTACGGCATGAATGTTCTTGATGCAGGAGTTTCTGTCTTAAGCATGCATGCCCCTTGGGAACTTACCAGCGTTCTTGACATTCAGGAAGCCTTTAACGCCTACAAGGCCTTCCTTAAATTGCAGTAAACCCTAAAGTCCTTTGTGCCGATACTTGAAGTATGCGTAGAATTTTTATAAAAGTAGCTTTTTGCTTGACTATTGCAGCTTTATGTACGGCACAGACAAAGCCTTTGTATCAGCTTCCAGAAACCCTTCCTTCCACCAAGGCGTCAGACCGCAGTACCGACATGATTGTTGGCACTGATGAAGGGCTCTTTCGCATAAGTCAGACTGGTTCTTCTACCTGTCTGTGGAATGGCGGAAAGGTTATGCAGATTGTACGCACTTCTTCCAAATGGTATCTGCTTACTTCTGCCGGGATTATCGCTACCGGCGACTTAAAGACCTTTACACCCTGCAACGAGGGAATCACCTTCCTTACCGTAAAGGAATATGCAGACGGACAAAAGACTCTTGTGCAGCAGTCTCCTCTTTTAAAAGATTTGTGTGTTGACCCTCTGGACGAAAACATTCTTGTTACGGCAACAAAGGACGCTGTTTACCTTACCCGTGACGGTGGCACTACTTGGAAAAACATTGGATCCGCAAGCGTAAATACAGGAGGAATGAAGGCTGTTGCAGTAAGCCACATGCCCTCATATGCTTCTGACGGTTCAGTTACAGGAAGTGAAGTTGTTGTCTTCATGTCCCACCCAATCTACGGATTCAGCTATTACCGTGCGGATGTAACAAAAAAGTGGGTGGATGTTTCTGCTGGACTTGTAGCAATGCCAAGCCTTACTCAGCCAGACGAAATTGCAGATATTGTTCCTGTTCTAAGCCGCAATGCGGATGGTTCAGTCTATTCAGAAATTTATCTTTCCCAGACATATCTTCCTCGCATTTACAGATTCAACTGGAAGACAAAAAGGGCGGAATGCATCTATCAGTCTGAGGAACAGCTTACAACAATAGACAGCCTTTGCCAAAGCAATGCAAACCTTATTTTTGCAACTTTGGGAGAAATAAAAAGCTTTAGCCTTACCGACGGTTCCATTTCTTCACTGCCACAAAAGGAATATGCAAAGTGGTCATCAAGACTTTTTTCTGTGGGCACCACTGTAAACGCCGCATATGTTCCTCCAAAGGTTTGCGGTTTGGACACTCCAGTATCCCTAAACGAACTGTGGTTGCTTACGCCAGAAACAATCAACTCGCCCTACGGACAGACAGCCACTGGTAGAAAGGCAGTTTACATTTCTGCATATCAGGTGCGCAATGACGACGGCATAAAGAAGTACAGAAAAATTGTAAGCGACAACAAACTTAACGCCGTGGTTGTAGACATGAAGGACGACTACGGATACCTTCGCTTTGAACCAGAGACAGAACTTTTAAAGCAGAAGGGGAGGGTTACTTCCTACAAGATTGATGTAGACAGGTTTGTTTCTCAGTTTAAAGAAGACGGAGTCTACCTTATTGCGCGAATTGTCGTGTTTAAGGATAAGTGTCTTTCCCAGTATGGAAACTCAAAATATGCGGTTTGGAACAGGGCAACAAATTCTCCATGGGTAGGACTTAAAGGCACAGAAGATGTAACCGCCGACGACGGAACGGTAACAAAGCAGAATGTCTACTACGACGAAAACTGGGTAGACCCCTACTGCGAGGAAGTATGGGAATACAATGTTGCCGTTGCACAGGAACTTATTGCCAGAGGCTTTGACGAAATTCAGTTTGACTATATAAGGTTCCCTACGGACGGACTAAACCTTAGCTCTGCCACATATCGCTGGCGTGACACTGGCATGGACAAGGAAAGCGCACTTGTGTCATTCCTTTCTTATGCGAGAAAAAATATAAATGCACCAATCGGAATTGATATTTACGGGGCAAACGGATGGTACCGCTCTGGAACACGCACTGGTCAGGATGTGGAACTTATGAGCGACTATGTTGATGTAATTTGCCCCATGTTCTATCCTTCGCATTTTGAGCAGGACTTTTTGGAATATGCTCCAGTAGAAGAGCGACCCTACAGAATTTATTTTTATGGAACATACCGCAACACCGTTATGGGAAGAAATAAAATTGTAGTGCGTCCCTGGGTTCAGGCATTTTATCTTGGCGTAAGGTACGACAGAACTTACTACGACAAGAATTATGTAAAGAGGGAAATCTTTGGCGTAAGAGACAGTGTTGACCGAGGCTACATGTACTGGAACAATTCTGGCGGATACTATGACGACATTTCTCCAGACCCTGCAGACAACGAGGAATCACCTTGGAAGAAAAACGAGGCCGACTTGCAGAATAGACTTCCTGCATTCAGTTCAGGTTCAGAAGGACTTGTTTCTTCCGTCAACCTAGAGGAAATAAACAAATGGAATCAGGATATGATTTCCATTCTTGATACTGTAATGTGGCCCGAAGAAGAAACTTCTACAAAAGTTCACGGCAGTCTTCTTCGCGTTGGTTCGGTTCGCTAAGAATGACAAACCTAGGTTATACTCCAGAAGAAGCAATTGCCGCTATAGCAACCCCCCTTGCTCCCGGTGCAATAGGAGTGGTAAGGGCTTCGGGAAAAAACTGCATAAGCCTTGCCTCAAAATTTTTTTCCAGGCCCAAGGCTCTTCTTGACGCTCCCGGTTACACCATGCTTCATGGCTGGCTAAGGGATGCAGAGGGTAAGAATGTGGACGAAGTAATGCTTGCAGTTTACCGAGGACCAAAATCTTTTACAGGCGAAGACATGGTTGAAGTGTTTTGCCACGGAGGAGTAGCCGTTGTAAAAAGCGTCCATGAGCTTTTTATGCAAGGCGGATTCCGTCAGGCTGAACGGGGAGAATTTACATTCCGAGCATTCATAAACGGAAAAACTGATTTAACCCGTGCAGAGGCGGTAAAGGAAATTATTGACAGCAAGACAAATGCTTCTCGTTTTAGGGCGGCTGGCAGACTTTCAGGTTCCGTCTATCAGCAAATTGAATCAGTTAAAAAGCAGATTGTAGATGCTCTTGCTTCCATAGAAGTTGAAATAGAGTATCCCGAAGACGAAGAAACTATTGCCGACAGTTTTGATGCTTCCATTCTTGATGATGTTGCTGCAAAACTTGAAACCCTTATTTCATCATGGAAGAGCGAGCGTCTGTATCAGGACGGACTTCGCCTTGTTTTATGCGGACCTGTAAATGCTGGTAAGTCTAGCCTGTTCAATGTGCTTTTAAAAGAAGAGCGTGCAATAGTAAGTGATGTGGCAGGAACTACCCGAGACTGGATAGAGGGTTGGGCTTCTTTTGAAGGACTTCCTGTGCGGCTTTTTGATACTGCAGGATTACGCACCACAACAGACAGTGTGGAGGCGGCAGGCATAGAACGCACAAAAGACATAACCGAAGACGCAGATGTAATACTTTATGTAGCAGACTCTTTGGTAGGCCTAGACGAAGAAGACAATAAATTTATTTTAAATGCAAAGGTTCCCGTCATTAAGGTGTGGAACAAATGCGACAGGGCAGGACTGCCACCTCCTTCTGATGCCCTTGCAGTTTCTACAAAAACAGGTAGCGGAATAGACGCACTTGTAAGGGCTGTGGTAAAGGCTGCAGGAGTAACAGAGGGAACTTCTGCAAAAGATGCAGAAAGTGGACTTGGCTCTGAGCGGCAGAAGCAGGCTGTGGAAGAAGCCCTTGGCCGAGTAAGGCACGCTCTAGAAGTTTCAGCGGCATCCTACTCCCTTGACGCAGTAGTGCAGGACCTAGAAGACAGCTTAGATTCCCTTGGCGAAATTACAGGCTCCGTTGTCCCCGACGACATACTGGAAACGGTGTTTGCAAACTTTTGCGTGGGAAAGTAGACTTTTACCTTTAACCTTGCCTAAAATTCCTACTCATGCTACAATGCAACTATGAACAGCGAAGTAGAAGCATTGTACAGACAACTTCAGACAATGTACGAACACATGCAGCAGACTGGTCTTTCGGAAGATGTTGAAAATGCAATTTTTGAATACGAGGATTGTGTTTCCGAAGAAGACTATGCGGTCTGGTTCAAGAAGTACAGCTACTTTTCGTAAGACTTGGCAGGGCCTGTAAGGTGGAGGGGAAATTGCAGACGCTTACGGTTGCAGCATTAGATAAGAATCTTCCTGTTGTAAACGATTTTATTCATTCAAGCATAGAGTCATATTCTCCGTCTCAAGAAGTTCTTCTTGCCCTTGATTTAGCTGTTGAGGAACTTTTTGTAAATGTGGCCCATTACGCCTACGCCCCTGACACTGGAGACATAAGTGTAACATGCAGCGTTTCTGCCGGTCAGCAGCCGGTTCTTTCCGTTTCATTTTCTGACTCTGGGGTGCCTTATAATCCCCTTTTGCGCCCGGATCCAGACCTTACGCAAAAACTGGAAGACCGTCGTATAGGAGGCATGGGAATCTACCTGACCAAAAAGTACATGGACGGAATAGCCTATACTTATATAAAGGGAAGAAACATAGTTACTATTACAAAGGCTTTGAAGCCTTCCAACAAATAATAAATTTGACAAATGTATAACTGTTCTGCTACAATATAGTGTAACTACCTTGACCTACTCTTTTTTTTAAAGTAGCCGATAATCTGTCGGAATTATTTATGAAAGTCTTTTGTGTCGCTTCTTATGAGGCGGAATTTCTCAAATTAGGAGGAGTGCTTTATGAAGAATTTCATGAAGAAAGCGGCAGTTTGTATTTTCGCTTTCGGCTTGCTTTTCTTTGAGTCAGCCTGCGACGGTCTGTTCAACATGCAAATTCCCGAGACTGTCTCTGTAAAAACCTCTGCGGAATACAATGTCCCCCTTGGAGAGGCCAGCTTTGATCTGTCTTCTCTGCTTTCAAGCGAGGAACTCTTAAACAACATGCGCACAAGCATGGGCGGCGAAGTTGATTTGTATGAATACATTACAAACGAAGACGTCCTTACCTATGTTCTGCACAAAAGCATGTACGAAATTCCTTTTGATATGGGTTCCTATCTTGGAAACCTTGATCTGGCTTCTGCTTTGGGCGGAGCAGACGGAATTTCCCTTGACCAGACCATTGAGCTTCCCAGCGTAAACCTTTCCACTTCCAAGGAATTGGATTTGTCTGATGTGCTTGATGCCTTAACGGAAAAAATAGGCAGTGCTGGTGCTTCTTTTACTTTGAGCAATGTTGCTGAGCCTGCGGAATTTGGTCCTGTTGAAGCTTCAGCATTCTTTGTTAGCAGTGGTGGCTCACCTAATGTTGAAATCACGACAGGACTTTACGATGCCATAAAATATGCTGCCGGTTCAAAGCTGGTAATTGCTGTTACAAGAAAAGATTCAAATGAACTTGGAAGTGATTTTTCATTTACGCTTGAAGCATCAATCCCCGACTACTCTTCTGTGGTTTCTGGCGGATTTACTGGAGCGAGCGGCAGTACGCAGATAAAGAATGGCGGAACCATTGAACTTGACATTTCTGGAGGATACATTCCTTCAACACTTAATGTTAATTTTGACGGTGAGGCATCAGGCGGTGACTCTGGTAAGTTTCACGAATACGAAATCTCTGTTTCACTTTCCAGCGGAACAAAAATAGCGACCATCTACGGAATCCACCCCGACAACGGAACATCCGACACAAGCGACGACATTCAGTCGGAATTTGAATTTGAAATTCCTTCAATGAATGTGCCCCTTGGCGGAATGGGAGACATTGTTTCAAGCCTTACCATTGCAAACGACGGCGAAAGTGTTGTTACTATTGACGCTTCTTCTATAGACGGATGGACTGGCATTACCGCTGATATTTCTGAATTTAGCGTAACAGGCGCAGGTCTTAACCTTACAAAATCAGACTTGGATGTTGGCGGCAACACTGGACTCTTAAGTAAGAAACTGGACTTTGGTGGTAAGACCCTTACTCCCAACGGCAGTGATCTTTCTGTAAGCGGCAAGACTAAAGTTACCATAGAAGACGGTGCTGTCATAAACTTTGGCGCAAACGGCAACAGCAACCAGAGCGTTACAGTCAGCATTGTGGGCGGTATTTCTAAACTTGCCTCTGTGAACATAGACTTTACAAAAATAGGCGGAATCCCTACGGAATCAAATCCTATGGAACTTTCTGAAGAAATTCCTGCCGAGCTTAAAAAATATGTTACTGGACTGGACTTTGGATATGAATCAGACGGTAAATACTACAAGCGCAACACAGAGGGAGATCCAACTTCGGAAGAGTCAGAAGGCTTTGGACTTAGGGCAAAGTATGTAAACACCCTTCCAGCGGGTAACAATTTAGCCATTTCTGTTCAGTCAACTTTGTTCAGTCTAGATGATGAACTTACAATTGCAGGCGGAACTTCCTCAAAGACAAAAACTGAATGCCTAGAACATCCAACTGTGGATTTTTCAAGCGCAAGCAAAATTGACTTTAAGGTAAGCCTTCCCAACACTCAGATACTTACAAATCTTGAAATGGGTAAGAGCTATACTATTTCGCTTTCTGATGTAGAGTTTGTGTGCGACTGGGATAGAATCAGCGTTAATTTAAGTTCCATGGATGCCATAGACTTGGATTTGGATTTGTCCAGTCTTGACATTCAGCAGATGCTTTCTTCTGCAGACTTGCCAGACTTTGTAAAAGATTTTGTTAACAGCATAGAGTTTGAGGAACTTCCCGTTTACTTCTATGCGCAAAAGCCTGATGATAATTCCGCACTTAAAAAGGTTGTTGAAGGACTTAACATAAATGGAACGGTAGCACTTTCTTACGATGACAAGGATTCTAACCCTCATAATGAAGACTTGCTTAATAACGGTTCGCTTAATTTTGTTGACCCTGTCGCATGGCCTTCTGGAGATGTAACCAAGATAAAGTCTTCCGACCCCATTGCATCAGTTCTTAATACTGACTCTGCTTCCTTTAACAAAGATCTTGCCGACATCATAAACCACAAGCCCTCTAATTTAAAGGTAACGGGAAACATTAGCTTTGCAGGTGGTTCCTCTCAGGATGTCTATGCCTCTACAATCGCAGAGCTTTCTTCCAGTGAGCCTGCAAAAATTGCACTGGATGTTGCGGTGGTTCTTCCCCTTAAACTTAAGCAGACAAAGCCCGTAATATTTGAGCCAATGAAGCTTGCCTACGACGACTGGGAAACAAACAACATGGATCTTCTTATGCGCGAAAATGCTTCCACCTACGAGGAATATGCTCAGTATGCAGACCTTATAAAATATGTACGCATTACTTCAAAGAGCATGAACAATGTTATTCCCAACATAGAAATTTCTGCTGACATTCAGGATGCAGAAAGCGGAATAAATAAGACATTTGCTATAGGCTCCGGAACTTCCACCCTTGACTTTACAGGAGAAGAAATTAGGAAAGTAATGACTTCATATCCTTTCCATCCCGATATTGAGGTAACGGTGGGACGGCCTCTTACTGACGAGGAAGAACTTACGGGAACAGGACTGTATGCCAGCCCGATAATGCTTTCTGTTTCTCGCAAGGCTTTTAATTCTGACCAAAAGGCACTGGGGGCAGATGTTACACTTTCCGTTACGATGAACGGAGACTCTTCTATTACTGTATGGGGAGGTAAAGAACAATGAAAACAAAGAAACTGTTTGCAATAGCCCTTGCCTCCATTCTTACGGTGGCAACTGTAAATGCAGAAATAAATCCCTCAAAGCGCTATGTGGAAATTGGCTTGGATTTAAGTCTTGCCGCAATGCAAAACGCCTTCCGCATTACCGACATAATGAAGAAGGATCTTGTAATAGATCTTACCGAACTTTCTCGCCAACTGCCAGACAACGGTTTTTCTGCAAACCTTGGCATGGATACGAAAGCCTACATCAGCTTTAACTTTAAGAAGTTTGGCTTTGGGGCATACGCTCAGGTTACTTCCAACTTTGCACTGGGACTTTCAAAGGATATTTTTGTTTTCCTTGGCGAAGGTTTTAGTGCCGGTCAGGAAAGCACCACAGCGGTAAGCACTGGACTCGAAGCCTATGCAGAAGTAGGAGTTCCTGTAAGACTTAAGTTTGGCAACTGGACTGTAAAGGCAACGCCAGCAGTTTATGTTCCTGTAATTTATATTCCTCAGCCAACGGCCTCCATTACTGTAAAGGCTGAAGACGATGGAACCATAAATGCAACCGCAAATGCAGACTTTGCAATCTATTCAATCGTAGACACTTCTTCTGCCTTTGCAGGCGGAACTTTTACCGGATTTGAGGGAATTCTTTCCCAATTACAGCAGTTGGACATTTCCAGTACAATCTTTGGCATGGGCGGATTTGACCTTGGAGTAAACCTTGACTATGCAGTGTCGAGCAGTTTTGACTTGGGAGCATATGCGCATATCCCCATTAAGCCGGCGGAACTTAATTACAAGACTTCGGGAAATGTTACCTTTACAGCAAGTGTAGATCCCATTCTTACGGGGCTTACCCAAAACGGTTCACTGAACTACAGCTTTGAAGGTCCCACATTCAGCGGCATTCAGACTTCCCAGGTTGCATACGCTGTTAACCGTCCCTTCCGTCTGGGTGCGGAACTTGCATGGAGACCCTTTGGCGGAAAGAACTGGTTTGTGCTTAATGCATCTGGCGGTGTGGCGGCAACAAATCCCTTTGGCGAAGACTTTAACTGGAAAACAAGCCTTTACCCTGAATATGAAGTGTCGGCAGACCTTACCCTGTTCTATGTTCTGGGACTTACGGCAAAATCCTCTTACCGCGACCGCATGTTCAGTCAGTCCGTAGGCGTAAGAATCAATATGCGCATTTTGGAACTGGATGTTACCGTTGGTTCAAGCAGTGCCGACTTCCTTAAGAGTTGGTACTTGGCCGGAGCAAGCGCCTATGCTGGAATAAGGCTGGGCTTCTAGTTTCAACCGTCTGCCTTTAAGCCTGACGCAAAAGAGCCGTACCATAGCGTACGGTTCTTTTTTTGCCTAGAGCCCTTTTTGCCTAGAGCCTGCTTTGCTTTCTTCTGTCTTGTTTAGATGTCTGTTTTTGTGTATAATGACACAAAGTTTTATAACTTTGTTTTTGAGGAATAAACATGAACAAGATTCTTGAAAAACGTCAGCTTTCAGAGAATGTCTATTACATGAAGTTTGACGCTCCTGACATTGCCCGTAACCGCAAGGCTGGTCAGTTCCTGATTGTGCAGGTTGACCAGGATTTAACAGAGCGCATTCCGCTTACCATTGCAGATGCAAATGCCGAGGAAGGTTGGGTTGCAATCGCCTTCCAACCTGTAGGTGCTTCAACTTACAAACTTTCCAAACTGAATGCAGGTGACTATCTTGGCGGAGTTTTGGGCCCTCTGGGAACACCAAGTAACATTCGCAAGTATGATGCTCCTGTAGTCTGTGTAGGCGGCGGATTTGGTACTGCACCCCTTTACCCGATTGTTCAGGCCCTTAAAGAGGCAGGCAACAAGGTTATTCTGATTGAAGGCGCAAGAAACAAGGATCTGCTTATTTTTGTAGACGAAATGAAGGCCGTTTGTGACGAAGTAATTCTTATGACTGACGACGGTTCCGCAGGAGAAAAGGGTGTTGTTACCATTGCCCTTGAGCGTCTTTGCCAGAGCGATGTTCCTCCTGCAGAAGTTATTGCCATTGGTCCCCCAATAATGATGAAGTTTGCCTGTCAGTGTGCAAAGAAATACAATGTACCCTGCACGGTAAGCCTTAACACAATCATGATTGACGGAACTGGCATGTGCGGCGGATGTCGTGTAAGCGTAGGCGGAGAAACAAAATTCGTATGCGTAGACGGTCCCGACTTTGACGGACACGCTGTAGACTGGGACAACATGATGATGCGCATGAAGAGCTTTAAGCCTCAGGAAACGGAAGCCTTCCACAAGTGCAAGTTAGAAAAATGACCTCCTGTCTTTTTCTATGGTAGATTTTAAGGAGTTTTTTATGTCAGAACATATTAGTGCAGAAAAACTTGAACAGCTTGGTGCTGATGAATACAAAAAGATTGAGTCTAAAATTTTAGACGGCTCACTTACCAACAAGGACCGCATGGCAATCCCTCTGCAGATAATGCCTACAGGAGAACCAAAAGTTCGTGCCCGCCAGATGTGCGAGGTTGCTTTAGGTTACACCAAAGAGCAGGCCATTGTAGAAGCCAACCGCTGCCTTCAGTGCAAGAACAAGCCATGTGTAAGCGGATGCCCTGTAAATGTTCAGATTCCCGACTTTATTGCTCAGGTTGCAAAGGGCAATTTCAAAGAAGCTGTTGATATTATCAAGCAGACAAACCTGCTTCCTGCAATCTGTGGTCGCGTATGTCCTCAGGAAAAGCAGTGCCAGAGTCAGTGTACTCTTGGAAAGGTAAACAAGGATGTTGAAAAGTCTGTCTGTATTGGCCGCCTTGAACGCTTTGTTGCCGACTACGAGAGGAACAATAACCTTACCACAACTCCCACTGTGGCTCCTTCTACAGGAAAGAAAGTAGCCGTTGTAGGTTCAGGTCCAGCAGGTCTTACCGTTGCCGCAGACTGCCGCCGTGCAGGTCACGAAGTTACAGTGTTTGAGGCATTCCACAAGGCTGGTGGAGTTATGGTCTACGGAATCCCTGAGTTCCGCCTTCCAAAAGAAATTGTTGCAAAAGAAGTAGAAAACTTAAAGAACATGGGCGTTAAGTTTGAAATGAACACCCTTGTTGGCCGCACAGCAACCGTTCAGCAGATTCTTACCGAAAAGGGATTTGATGCCGCCTTTGTTGGAACCGGTGCTGGTCTTCCAAAGTTCTTTAACATTCCTGGTGAAAACTACATTGGTGTATTCAGCGCAAACGAATATCTTACCCGCGCAAACCTTATGAAGGCTTACGAAAAGGATAAGGCCGACACTCCCTTCTACGAGGCAAAGACTGTAGTAGTCTGTGGTGGCGGAAATGTTGCAATGGATGCCGCTCGTATGGCTCTTCGCCTGGGTGCAGAAAAAGTGTATGTTGTATACCGCCGTACTCGTGCCGAAATGCCTGCTCGCCGCGAAGAAGTTGATCATGCAGAAGAAGAAGGTGTAGAGTTCCGCTTCCTTGAAAACCCCGTTGAAATTCTTGGCAGTGCAGAAGACGGTCGCGTAACAGGAATCCGCGCGCTTACCTACGAACTGGGAGAACCCGATGCCAGTGGCCGTCGCCGTCCTGTAGAAGTAAAAGGCAGCGAACATGACATTCCCTGTGATGCAGTAATTGTTGCTTTGGGAAATAACTCCAATCCGCTCATTCCGCGCACAACGCCTGACATTAAGACAGACGCTCACGGACACATTACCGTAGACGAAAAACAGGCAACCAGCATGACAAAAGTCTGGGCCGGAGGAGACATTGTGTTGGGTGCAGCAACCGTTATTCTTGCCATGGGAGAAGGCCGCAAAGCCGCCGCCAGCATAAACGAATATTTGGCAAAGTAGCCTACTAAGCCTTAGCTCTCTCCAACCCCCGTAGTTCCCTGCGGGGGATTTTTTTTAGGCTCCTAAATCATTTGGCGATTTGGCAAGATTTCATTTGGCGATTTGGCGGAATTTTATTTGGCGATTTGGCGTTTTAGACAAAAAGCCCCGTAGGCTTTCTGCTACGGGGTAAGAGATTGCGGTGGGGTGGGTTAGTGCCAGTAGGCGTAACCATAGCCGTTAAAACCGTCTGGATCTACTGCGCTTATGTTATAGTACCAACCGCTGCTTATATAATGGTTTCCAGGAACATAATATGTAAATTCTTCGCCTTCATAGGCTTTGCCTATGTATGTCCAGCCATCGGTACCTTGTTTTTTGGGTGAGGCGCTTAGAAGGTAGTAGACATTGTAGGGCCCTCCGCCGCCTCCCGTGACGGTAAACTTAATGTAGTTAACTTTACCCGTGCTAGAATCGTAATACAATTTACCTGTGATGTCAGGATAAAAGTTACTACCACATGACGAAAGCAGCATTGTAAGAGAGTGAACTGACCCCATAAATCAGGACACCCACGGAGGTGTAAAATGGGGAATAATCAAAAGTACAGCATTGACTTC
>CALCRU010000061.1 GCA_937894335.1 uncultured Treponema sp.
TGCTTAAATTCGTTAATTTTCAGATTTTTTGTCTGGACAAAGGGCTTAGCATACATGACGATATTGACGTTTTTGCTTTAGTAGCATCAGATAATGGATATTATTCATTAAGTCTAAGATTAAGGGAACTAGGAAAACGAGTTATAGGAATCGGCGAAAAGGAAAAATGTAAACCAATTTGGGTCAATTCGTGTAACGAGTTTACATATTTTGAAGACTTAGAAGAAGTAGATGATGATATTCTTTTACAGAGTGAAAATAAAACAGATTCAAACGAATTTGAAGATTTTGCAATTGAAAAATTTCTGGAAAAGGCGTTTGATTCAACGCGTTTATATAAGGATACAAATACTGTTTTATTATCCCAAATGTGGGAATCAATTTTACGTCAGAAGCCGGATTTTACGGTGAAAGATTATGGGTATAAAACAGCCCTTGAGTTTATAAGTTCTTTTGAAGATAAATTTAAAATATCTGATGACGGAAAAAATCAAAGAACATTTTTTGTAGAAAAAATAGAAAATATAAATTCTAAAAGAATGCAAGGAAAAATAAAAAGAAGAATTAGATGTTATTGTATTATAGAAGCTGATGACAAAAAAGGAGATTATTTCTTTTATCAAAATGAGATAAATCCTGAGTATAAAAAAGAAAAACTTGAGAAAGGATTAAAGGTTGATTTTTTAGTAGTGAAAGATCCAAATCCATCTGCAGAAAATTCGAAAGATAAAAACGGTCGTGCAACTGACTTAAGAATTATAAAAGGATAATCACATAACACATATAAGGCCCCAGTTTGTCAATAAGAATCTTCAAAAAATAATCACTTAAGGCTGTCTTTTTCAGGCAGTCTTTTTTTTGAGAAAAATAGAGCTTTCGTTCAAAATAAAAAAGCAAAGCCTTCATGCAGGGGGATTTTCCTTATCGAGCACAAGCATTTTCCAGTATGCTGATTAGTTCCCCGTAGTCTTTTTGAATTTCTTTTGGTGAAGAGTCAAGAAGGTGTTCTAGTTCGGCGTGGAAGAGTTTGTCTTTTGCGCTTACAGGCATGTACTGAATTTTTGCTTGAGTATAGTAGTGCTCTATGCATCCCCTAGGAAGAATAAAGACATCTGCGGCAGCGGCTCCTGCTAGAATCAGCGAGAAGAGGTTTTTTATATTTGGAAGACTTGCCGCAAGTTCCGGGGTAAGGAATTTTGCAAGAGCCTTTTCGTGCTGCATTACTCCCTGTAGGACAACGGTTTTAAATGTGTCCACATTTTCCGCATTCTCGTGCTTTTGATCCAAAGAGTTAAGCTTTTCGGCAAGCAGTCTAAGTTCCTGCGGAATTAAATCAGGCTTTTTGTCCTGTGCGTCACACAAGGTTCGTCCCACTGCCGCAAGGTAGCGTTCAAGGCGCACAATAAGTTTTTCAAGGGTGATTGCATGTGCAAGTTCCCGTTCTGTAAAAATGTTTTTATAGAAAGCCTTCTGTTTTTCTGTCTGCCGGTCAAGCCAAGTTTCTGTTCGTTCATCAGTGCAGAATACATCACGCAATTTTCCGCTAAAGAGAGAGTCCAAATCCGTAATAATTCTGCTGTTTGTTCCAAGCAGGGCGCACACCTTACAGAAGACGCCCAGTTCATCTTTTCCTCCTACATCAATTATTCCTGTTCCTGCTATGCCACGGTCGGAGTGCAGGTAGGGCAGAAGGTTTGTAAAAAGCTGCTGGTCGGTATAGCCTTCAACAAACACCTGATTGTCAGAAAAGAAAAACTGTTTGTGGTAGGTGTTAAAGCGTGGCAAAAATCTTCGTAGCAGATCTTCGTCCTTGCCTTTGAGTGAGTCAATGTGGGTAGGTTCTCTGTTTGTGTGGCACACGATTACGCCAAGAAGTTCTTCGGGAAAGCGAAGGTCTATAAAAAAAGGTGAATGCGTTATAAGAAAGTACATGCGCTTGGGATGCCGCTTTGAAACTCGCCTTAGTTCTTCTGCAAAAAAATGCTGAAACTGAGGATGCAGATGAAGTTCTGGCTCGTCAAAAACTATGCATGTGTTTCCTGTGTTTGCATAAAGGGTAACAAGCAGGGTAAGGATTTCTTTTAGTCCGTGGCATTCGACTTCTTGTAGATTGTATTCTACATTCCATGCACGGTTTGTAACCACAGGCACAAGACTTCCCTTTACTTCTCTAAAGGTAATTGTTTTTCCGAACATGCTAGAAAGAACTTTCTGAACCTTGTAGCGCACTTCATCGTTCGTCCGTAAAATTGCAACTGTTTCTTTTTCTGAATTGTCTTTGTCTCGCTCAGCCTTTAAAATCTTTACGGCATATCCTTTCTTCTTAAACTGCTGGGAAATTGCCTGGGCAAGTAGTGTTTTTCCAGAACCGTTTGGTCCTACAATCAGATTTATATGAGGCCATGTGTCTTTTTTAAAAACTGCTTTTCCCCAAAGAAAGGGCAGCTTTACTTTTACAGGAATTTTTATCACGCCTTTAAGTATAAGGCACAAACTGTGATTTGTAAATGCCGCAAAGTGAATCAAACTTGTCGCTCAAAGTAAACTGTGCTATACTTTTGACATGAAACATACGCTTAGAAAAGTAATGGTGCTTGCATCTCTGTTGGCATTTGGCTCAGTAAATTTTTTTGCAATCGAGGTTGACGAGCCGGAACTTCAAAGTACGGGTTCAATAGGAGACAGCATTCAGTTTGAAAATTACGGTGGACCTTATGCCGTAATAGAAACAGCCGCTGCAATTACAGGGATAGGAACTGCCCTTGGCGAAGAAGTTGCTCGCGATGTGGAACAGTACATGACGATTCAGCCCTATGCAAAGTATTCTCTTATTCACGCAGTTGATACGGCAACTGACCAGAAACTTGATGCCGATATTCTTATCCTTAACGAAAACGCTCAGGTTGACCACATAAATAATCTTCGCAGGATTGTTGCAGGATATTTAAGTGCCGCCTACGGATACGACCTTTCTGATGCGCAGACTATTGCTGTTTTTGTTACCCTTTACAACGCAGTTTACCGCGGACAGATGAACATCTTTGAAGACCGATACAAGACTGTGGTAACGCAGAATCTTTCCGAAGACAAGGTGGGACTAAGCACAAACTGGGAAGACTGGGCCGGAAAAACTCAGATAGTAATTCCCTTAAGTGAACTGACCGGAGGCATTTCTACCGTAGACACCACAGTCATAAGCGATGACAATGTAATAGAAGCCCTTCGAGAAACCGAAGATAAGGGTGTGGAAGTTCGTGAAGAACTTACCGAAATAAAGGAAAGGGAAGCCACTACTGCTCAAGAAAAGGCACAGGAAGCCCAAAAGGAAGCGGCACAAGAGCGACAGGCTGGAGATAAAGAAGCAGCGGCAGTCTCCGCACAGGAAGCCACCACTCAGCAGCAGATAGCAGACCGCAAGACCACCGAAGCCAGAACTGAACGGCAGTCCATAGCTCAGGACAAGGCTTCAATCGAAACTGTAGATACAACTTACTATGTAACGGGACTTTTTGGTGCAAGCGACACTAACGGGCTATACCGCCTTATGACTCTTAACGGCTCAACAGGTGCAATAGTCCGTCGGTCTCCTGTAACTCAGATTCACCGTACTGCAATTTATGTGGCCTCGGACATTGTTCTTGCAAATGATGACGGAACATCTACAACCTATGATGATGTCTATGTGGCGGTTTGCGGACTTGATGACGGACATTCTGCAGTAAGGCTTTGTTTAATAGACGCACAGAAACTTGAAATGCAGTTGCAAAGTTCTGAAATTCTTTCCGATACCACTGACCTTGTTCAGTACGGAGATAATTTTTATGTTATCATAAAGAGCGGAGAAAAGTATTATGTGGGAATGTACAACAAGTATCTTTCCCTTTTGTGCAGGAGCGGAGCGGAAGTAAAGGACAGTTCACCAATAAACATTACGGGGCTAGGACTTCTTGTTACCGCACCCAACGGTAAACCTATTCTGCTTAATCCTGCAGATCTTACTACAATCTGGTAAAAAAAAATAAGGACTGCCTTTTGAAAGCATTGAAGTGCACCCCTAAAGTTGGACAAATAAAGTTCAATTTTAGGAGGTGCATTT
>CALCRU010000062.1 GCA_937894335.1 uncultured Treponema sp.
GGAAACTTTTTAAAATTAAGAGAATAAAAAAGGCGCAGACAGCCGCCAAAGGGACGGTTATTTGCGCCTGTATGAATGAGGAAAAATAAATTTTTAAAGCAGGAAAAGCCCGTTTTTTTATTACGGGCAGAGTTATCGCTAAAGCGATGGTCGCAGGCTGCCGCCTGCTTAACGAGTTTTTCTCTAGAGCGTAAAACTCGCGATGCGATGCGATGCGATGCGATGCGATGCGATGCGATGCGATGCGATGCGAATTTTGCATGAGATGGTGTTTTATGTCAAGAGCTTTTGGTAAATCTTGAAACATATTGGTAGTATAACATAAAAAATGGGTTTCATTCAAGCCTTCATAGGATTGATGGACAAATGACTGATTTTTTTTCTATAACAAGCGCCCCAATGCCACAACGACAATTTTGCCATGCTCATCAAGGACATAGCGAAGAGGAGACTGTAAGCAGGCTGCAGGATTTTTTTGAAAGACTTTCCCATCTGCAAGAAGATGAAACATACAAAATCTTTTATCGCTGCGGTCTGGTTCCCATGCAAAAGGCAATGCTTCTAGGAAACCGAGTCGCTGACGCAGGCAAGACGACTCCATAAGGGAGCTCCCGACACAAGTTTTATTTTTTCAATAGATGAAGGTAAAAAGAAAAAAACATAGCAAAAACTTGCCGGTGGCAATTGGTCTTAGTATATTTGAAGCATGACAGTTACAATCCGCGAGCATGACGACAGGACAAACTCGGTTCAGTTTACAGACGGCTTTACACCGCCCCTGCTGAATGCAGTCAAAAGCATAAGGGGAAGAAGTTGGAATGCCGAAAGCAAGGTCTGGCTCATTCCAAACACAAAAGAAGCCTCCCTTAGCCTGCTTTACAACCTGTACCAGACGGGACTTTTCAATCATCCTTCAGACAAGCCAAAAGAAGAGCAACCCCTACCCCATCTGCAGGAAGAACTGTACATTAAGGGTGAGGTAAAAAAACTTCGCACGGCCCTGTCTGTCCGCCATTATTCAGAACTAACCGCCGTCCGCTACGAAAAATGGGTGCAGGATTTTCTGGCTAAAAATCAGCAGGGTAAAAATCAGCCTGAAGAAAAACTAATCAACAACTTTCTTAAGGACCTAGTAACTAAAAAAAATGTAAGCGCCTCAACACAAAATCAGGCACTGGCCGCCCTGCTCTTTTATTTCCGCTTTGTAAAAAACACACCGGTAGACAGACTAAGTTCGGTAGTCCACGCAAAGAAAAAGCCTAGGATTCCCGTAGCATTTAGCCGTGAAGAAGTTGTCAAGGTGATTGAAAACCTAAGCGGAACAAAACAGCTTGTAGCAAAAGTTCTTTACGGAACAGGAATGCGCCTTAACGAGGCACTGTCCCTTAGGATTCTGGACATTGACTTTGATCAAAACGAAATCATCGTACGCCACGGAAAGGGAGATAAAGACAGACATGTAATGCTCCCACAAAAAATAATTCCCGAACTAAAGAAACAGATTGAGAAAGTAAAAAAAATACATCAGCAGGATTTGAGGGACGGATTTGGAGAAGTAAGTATGCCTAATGCCCTTTCTGCAAAATATCCCTCAGCAAGCAGAGAATTAAAATGGCAGTGGCTTTTTCCTCAGAAGAACCGTTGGGTAAACAGAGCCACAGGACAAGAAGGACGCTGGCACATGGACGAATCCCTAATGCAAAGAGCCGTCAAGGAGGCAATTCTAGAAGCCAGAATAAACAAAAACGCCAGCTGTCACACATTTCGCCACAGTTTTGCAACCCACCTTCTGGAAAGCGGTTACGACATCCGCACCATACAGGAACTTTTAGGCCACAGCGATGTAAGCACCACAATGATTTATACCCATGTACTTAACCGCGGCGCCGGCGGAGTCCAAAGCCCACTGGACAGGATGTAGTCGCCCCAAACAGTTCCTTTCTTGATTTAGTCTCTTCAAACAGGGAATTTTACATGTATCAGGCTAAAATACTATACATAGCAAGAAAAATGTGGTATAGTGGGACTTGGTACGAAACCGTAGGACATTACACTGACACTTTTTGCACCTTAGCAAGCTTACGGTGGATACGGAGAAATTATGTTAGGTTGATGGCGCACTGCGCCACTTATCGTTGATAAGGTAAAATCTTCCGAC
>CALCRU010000063.1 GCA_937894335.1 uncultured Treponema sp.
ATGCACCTCCTAAAATTGAACTTTATTTGTCCAACTTTAGGGGTGCACTTCAGTTAAGGCGGCCCTTTTTTTTCAGATTATGCTATATTTCGTTTTTAGCCTTTAGCCACTTGAAATTTAAAACCATCTCAACAGGATGCACTTCATAAGAGCCAGATGCAAGAGATTGTTTTTTCTTTATTTTTGCATACAATTGCAAACATGTCTTCAAAGTGATAGACTGTATGCGAAAGAAGGAAAACTATGGCACAGGAATTTGTTCAGCTAAAAGATTACATTGAAGGTCATACCCACGACATGGTGGAACTTGAGTCTCTGCTTACCTCTCATCCGGCACTGGCACCAGAAAACGGCGGTGACGGAGAAAAGGAAAAGTGTGATGCTCTGGAGGACTGGCTTAAGAAAAACGGCATAAGTCGCATAGAGCACTTTGACGCTCCTGACGAAAGGGTAAGCGCAAAAATTCGTCCTAATATGGTGGCAACTATTCCAGGTGCAAAAGACGACTACAACATTTGGGTGTGCGCTCATCTTGATGTGGTTCCAGTAGGAGAGCTTTCTCTTTGGAATACCGATCCTTGGACTGTTGTAGAAAAGGACGGAAAAATTTACGGTCGTGGTGTTGAAGACAATCAGCAGGGGCTTGTTAGTGGTGTCCTTGCCGCCTTAAGTTTTGTAAAGCAGCACATAATCCCCGAGCATACAATAAAACTACTTTTTATGGCTGACGAGGAAGTTGGTTCTGCCTACGGAATGAATTTTCTTCTTAGGGAACACAGGGAACTGTTTGCAAAGGAAGACCTTATTCTTATTCCCGATGGAGGAGACGAAAAGGGCGAGACTATAGAAATTGCCGAAAAGAACATCGCATGGTTCCGCTTTCATACCATTGGAAAGCAGTGTCACGGAAGTCGCCCCGATTTAGGAAAAAATGCAAAACTTGCTGCAGCAGAACTGGCACTTAAAGTTCATGATATGAAAAACGTCTTTAACAAAAACGACCCGCTCTTTGACCCGCCGTATTCTACTTTTGAACCAACCATGCAGTTGCAAAATGTTGCTGGTATAAACATGATTCCAGGAGACGATGTCTTTTGTGCAGACTGCCGTATCAATCCTTGTTACTCTTTGGAACAGGTTCGTGAAGAATTAAAAAAGAGAGTCTTGGCAGTGGAAGAAAAGTACGGAGTAAAAATAGAAGTGTCTGAAGCTCAGGCAGAAGAAAGTCTTCCCACTCCTTTAGACGCTCCTGTAGTTTTAAAACTTAAGGAAGCCATTAAGGCTGTTCACGGAATAGAGGCAAAGACCATAGGCATTGGCGGTGGAACTGTTGCTGCAGGGCTTCGTAACTTAGGCTTTAATGCCGTAGTGTGGAGCACCATGGATGAACTTGCCCATCAGCCTAACGAATATGCCCTAATTAAAAACATAGGCATTGACGCTCTTACCATTGCATACATGGCGGCTAACTGATGAACATGAAAAAATTTCTTCCCGTAATTTTTATTTCTCTTCTTGTAGTTTCCTGTGCAAGCACTCCCTCTGCAACAGATTCTTTTGACGGACTTTGGACAAAGCGGGAATGCGCTCAAATAGCCTCTGATTTTGTTCTGACCTTAGACGAATCTTCCTTTTCAGAAGATTTTTTTAGAAGTCACGGTCAGACTCCTGTGGTGGCAGTAGGCTTCATTTCTACCGTGGGTGATTTTGAACCTGACGCTGCTCAGTTTGCATCTTACCTTGCTTCCGAGGCTCGTCGTGCAAAGTCATTTACCCTTGAACTTTATGAAAAGAAAGTTTTTGCCTCTGACACTGACGCAAGAGTGTGGGCTGTAGACAATGGAGTTGATTTTCTTATTTGCGGATGCATAGAGACCCGTGTGGAAGAAAAAGAAAATGCACGCCCTGTACGCCGTTATGTTGTTAGCGTGAGCGTGCTTGATCTTGCAAACGACTTTATTAGCGTTTACGACTGGACTGATTCCCACCTTGCAAAAGCTATAAGGCGCATTACTGTTACTCAGTAAACTTCTTTATGACAAGGCAGGCGTTGTGTCCGCCGAATCCCAGTGAGCATGAAGCGGTTGCGTTAATTTCTGCGGAACAGCCCTTGTTTGGAGTGTAGTCCAGATCGCATCCGTTTTCTGTGTCGGCATTGTCAAGATTTATTGTTGGCGGTACAAAGTTGTCGTTTATTGCTTTTACGCAGAAGAGGGCTTCTATTGCACCTGCCGCACCTATCATGTGACCGGTCATGCTTTTTGTGGAAGAGACATGCAGTTTCTTTGCGTGCTCTCCAAATGCCATCTTAAGAACTTTTGTCTCGCATATGTCGTTGGCCCTTGTTGAAGTTCCGTGGGCATTGTAGTACTGAATGTCTTCTGGCTTAAGGTTTGCATCCCTAAGGGCTTCTTCTATGGCAAGTTTTGCAATTTCTCCGTCCTTTCGGGGAGCCGTAATGTGGAAGGCATCACTTGAAGAACCGTATCCTGCAAGTTCAGCGTAAATTTTTGCACCACGCTTTTTTGCATGCTCAAGCTCTTCAAGAATAAGTACTGCCGCTCCTTCTCCCATTACAAAACCGTCCCTGTCTTTGTCAAAGGGGCGGCTTGCCTTTTCTGGCGCATCGTTAAAGTGGGAAGAAAGTGCCTGTAGGGTAGAGTAGCAGCCTATGCTGAATCCCGTAATGGAAGCTTCTGTTCCTCCTGCCACGCAAATGTCTGAGCGTCCGCTTCGGATTAAGTCCAGTGCTGTTCCAATTGCATCAGAGCCTGAAGCGCATGCTGTTCCTATGGTAAGGGCAGGTCCGTGTATGTCAAAGTACATGCTTACATTTGCGGCGGCTTCGTTTGAAAGGAGCATTGGCATTGAAAGCGGCGGTAAGCGAGAAGGACCACCGTTGGGGTCGTAGTATTTTTTGTAGCTGTCTTCGTAGACATCCATTCCGCCCATGCAACTTCCTATTACAAGTCCTGACTTTTCTTTAGAAATTGTTTCCTTGGTGTAGCCTGCATCCTGTAAAGCCTGAGCGCTGGCACAAAGAAGAAACTGGGTAAAGCGAGCCATCTTTCTTAAAGCCCTGTGCTCTATTCCGTAACGGGTTACATCAAGATTTTTTACCTCTGCCGCAATCTGAACCTGATAGTCTGAGGCGTCAAAGAGTGTTATTTTTGAAACTCCGCTCCTTCCGTTTTTTACAGCCTCCCATGCTTCCTCAGGAGAATTTCCTACGGGAGTTACGGCACCTAATCCTGTTATTACTACTCTTCGTCTCTGCATTCGTTTTACCTCTAGCGGATTTTAAAGAATATGCCAAGCAAGGCAACGGTAATCAAAAGCTGAATGCTTATGAATTTTATAAGAACCTGCGTAGGCGACCATCCGCGATTCTTTCGTACATGGTCGTGCAGCGGGAACCTTATGTTTTCAAAAATGCTTATGTGGCAGAAGCGTTTAAGGGCAACCTTTAAAAGACCCAAGCCTCCGTCTACAAATATGATGGAAGATGTTACAAAAATAAGCAGGGGATTTCCCGTTACCATAACGGCCATTCCAATGTAAAATCCCAAGGCCCTGCTTCCTGCGTCACCCATAAGTACTGAACTGGGAAAGGCATTGTGCCACAGGTAGCCCATAAGGACGCCTACTAGACAGAAAGTCATTATTGCCCAAGACGCTCCAGAGGGAAGGTGGGGAACAAGAAGATATTCAGAGATGTCCACATGTCCCAAAACTGCATAAAAAATTATTCCCATTACAAGGAGGGCAAGAAGCACCAGAGAAGAACTTAATCCGTCAACTCCGTCGGTGCAGTTTGTTGTGTTTACAGAAGTCCACAAAAGCACCACTGCAATGATTATGTAAAGCCATACGGGTACTGTTACCGAGCCTGAAACAAAGGGAAGCCAGAACTCCAACTTTCCGCTGTCTGACTGCTTCGTAAGCTGCCATGCAAGAAGTGCCGCCGCTGCCAGTGCAATGACAAAATCTAGCAGGGCCTTTATGTATTCTCCCCAGCCTTTTTCGCTCCTGTCGTCAAGAAATCCTGTAAGCATCATAAGCCAGGTAAGAAGGAGTGTTCCCATCTGCAAAATGTCCATGGGTGCAAATACAAAGCACAAAATGACAAATATGCTAATGAAGACTACACCGCTGCCCGTAGGCTTACCCTTAGCGGCTTCTTTTGTAAGCGTAAATTCCCTGCCCCTGTCGCTCGGAAGAAATTTGTAAAAGCGAGGAAGAAGTTTTACGGTAATAAAAAAACCTGAATACAACGAAAGCGCAATAAGAACTGCGTTTGACTGCAGAAGGCGCATCGGTCCCCATAATTCAGTAAGAATTCCACCCAAATAGTAAAGCATTGTTCCAATATATCAGAATATACCCATTGTTTCAAGGCGCAAACTGTGCTATACTGATTACATGGATATTGTTTCAAGCAGACACAGTCTGTCAGGCAGCATAAGGGTTCCCGGTTCTAAGTCCCATACTATTAGGGCGCTTGTTCTAGCCTGCCTTGCGGACGGAACTTCACATATTAGAAATCCCCTGCCCAGTGCCGACTGTCTTAGCACTGCAAAAGCCGTACCCCTTATGGGTGCCTCTATTTCACTTTCTTCTGCGGAAGGAAAACTGCTTGACACTTGGACTGTAGAGGGAGCAGGAAAAGATCTGCATCTTCCCACCAATGTTGTTGACGCAGGTAACAGCGGTTCCCTCCTGTATTTTCTTTCGCCTCTTGCGGCCACATTTGAAGGAGTTTCTGTCTTTACGGGAGACGAAAGCCTTAGGAGCCGACCCGTTGATCATGTTGCAGATGTTTTGAATCAGTTGGGGGCAAAGGCCTGCTGTGCCGTACCTGGAAGCAAAACCTGTCCCCTTGTAATTCAAGGTAAGACAAAAGCGGGAACTGTGCGTACAGAAGGTTCTGTTTCAAGTCAGTATATTACGGGACTTATGCTTTCTGCTCTTCGCATGGACGGCACACTGAACATTGAGCTTACTGACCCAAAAGAAACTCCCTACCTTACCATGACCCAGTGGTGGCTTGAATCCCTAGGGGCGCAGGTTCATGTTTCTTCAGACTTTAAGTCAATCAGCGTAAAGGGGCCCTTTATTCCCAAGGGCTTTGACCGAACTATACCTGGAGACTGGGAGGCGGTTGCATTCCCCCTTATTGCGGCCCTTCTTACAGACAGCGACATTACAATAGAACATGTTGACTCAAGCGGAACCCAAGGTGATGATGCCATTGTGGCCCTGCTTCAGAGTGTGGGTGCGGACATAGACTGGAACCGTGAAACAGAAAGCCTTCGCGTAAGGGGAGGAAAAAAATCCCGTAACGGAATGGGGCTTCTTTCCACAAAAAACTTACCCGATGGAGTTCTTCGTGCAAACCTTTCGGGCTACCCCGATGCAGTGTGCGCACTTTCTGCAATCGCCTGTTTTATAGAAGGAAGAACAATTATAGAAGACATTGCAGTATGCCGCAGAAAGGAAACCGACAGAATTAGCGTAATAACAAAAGAACTTACAAAACTGGGTGCGGAAGTTGAAGAAGGAAAAGACTTCCTTATAATAAATGGACACTCACCCTTGAAGACGGACGGAAGTAAAAATCCTAACTTTACCCTGCACGGTGGCACTGTGGAATCCTACCTTGATCACCGCATGGCTATGTCTCTTTCCTGTCTGGGACTTGGACTTCCTGCAGAAGAAAAACTTATCGTAAGAAATGCAGAATGCTGTTCCGTAAGCTTTCCCAATTTCTTTGACGCAATGAACGGACTGGGGGCAGACTTCCATGAATAAATTTATCCGTAGTGTTCAGTCTGATTCAGCCTCTTATGAGGAACCAAAGGCTCTTTCCCTGCTAAGGACTATTGTGTTTGCCGTCCTTTGTTCGGTATGCCTTCTTTTGTATTCCTTTCTGATTTTTACTTCTACAACTTGGCCCGTTGTTTTTGCAGGCGCCACATTTCTTTTTTTTGTCCTGACTGTCGCTCTTTGGAGCCGCTGCCCCAAGGTAAAGCCAGCCCTTAGGAAAGACTTTGTTTTTTCCATGCCAGTGCATTCCTTTGTAAGGCCCCGCTTAGCATACAGAGTAAGCCGCTTTTTTGTAATTTTGGGAATAATTTTTTTCTGCGCTGGAAACTGTGTGCTTTCTGTTTTTGAACTTAGGGAACCCCTGCTTACGCTCTTTTTCTGTGCCGCCGCCGCCATTGCCCTTACGACTTACGGAACTGTTCTTAAGAGAGAGCGCTAGTTTCTGTTTTCCAAAGGCTTTTCTTTTAGAAGATAGCGCATGAAGGCTTCAAAAATTTCTTCCGTGTAATGAACTCCCGACTGCTTCTTAAGTTCCTGTACTGCTTCGTCCATGGAAAGGGCCTTTCTGTAGGGTCTGTCCGAAGTAAGAGCGTCAAAAATATCCGCCGCACTGATTATCATTGCTTCTTCGGGAATTTCTCCCTCCTTTAGTCCGTAGTAGCCTGTTCCTGTAAGTGTTTCGTGGTGGTAACGGATGAATGTGCTTATGCTCTTAAAGAAGGGGTTGTTGCAGACAATGTTGTAGCCTATTTCGGTGTGGGTTTTTATTTCTTCGTATTCGCTATCGGTAAGCCGCTCCTGCTTGTTTATAATTGCGTCAGGGATTCCGATTTTTCCTATGTCGTGTAGCATGGCTCCGTATCTTAACTGATGGATTTTTTCTTCCTTGTAGCCCATTTCTCTTGCAATGCCTTCTGCATATTTTGTAACTCTAGCAGAGTGACCTTCTGTGTAAGAATCTTTTGCTTCCAGCGCTCGGGTAAGGGATTCAACAACATTAAAGTTGCTTTCGTCAAGGCGGGTATAAAGCTGACGGTTTGTAATTTCGCTTGCGGTAAAGGCAGTGGCAATTTCTAGCATGTAGCGGTGTTCCATGCCAAAGGGTTCCTTGTTTTCAGGATTGCGAACAAGGGAGACCACGCCCAAATCTCCAGAGTTTGTAAAGACTGGCACGCAAATTACTGAACCGTCTATAAAAGGCTCCTCCTGCATGATTGCGTAAGAGGGGTGTGACATTCTGTCTGGAATAAAAAGCGGCTGGCGGGATTCAAACACCTGTCCTGAAATTCCCTGTCCAGGCGCAAGAGGCTTTGCATTTCTTACGCCCTTTTTGCAGAATGGAATAAGCTGATTCAGTTCTTTGTCGTATGCATAGCAGATTCCAAGGTCAAAAGGAATTTCTTTTGCAATGTCCTTCATCAGGTTATCGTAAACATCCTTTATGGTCTTGTGACGCTGAAGGGCAAGGGGATACTGGGTCATGCGAAGAAGTTCCCTAAGCCTCTGGTCTGCAATAGAAGATGCATAGAGGTTTATGGTAATGCGTTCTGTAAGTCTGTTAAGAAAGTTTAGTTCCTGTTCCCCAAGAGTTTTCTTTTCTGATTCCGGGGGAGTGCATACAAGAATGAATGCAAGAAGGTCGAAGCGGTGTACTACAGGAATGATTGTATGGGCATGGTAGACTTCCGAAAGAACTTTTTCCAGCACTGGCTCGTTAACCTGAAAGTCTGTGAACAGTTTGTTAAGGGCTGTGGGTTCGGTTATCATGGAAAGACAGCCGATAAAAAGGGAATCGTCAGGAACTGTGGTAACGCCTTCTCTGTCTATTTCCCTGTATTCATGAAGACCTGTTTCGTGGAAGAAGACCCGTATGTCTTGTTCGGGAAGAATTTTTTTTGAAAAGGCAATGACTGACTGTACCAGTCCAGTTGTGGTAGTCCAGTTGTCTAGTTCGTCAAGATTGAATTCGTTTTGAAGTCCAAGTAGTCCGGCTGCTTCCGGTGACACCTGCTCTATGCTGAATTCTTCCGTAACATCTTCCATAGGTATATATTAGTGGAAAAAATCAATTGTGTATATGGGGGCAGTCTGTTGACGCAAGTTTTCTGCTGTGGTATGTTTGTTCCCATGAAAAGGGCATTTGGTTTTGGCTTTATGATTGCAATTTCTCTTTTTTGTGCAGTGGAAGCATTTTCTTCTACGGTCATTTCTCCGTTTGCTCAGGGCGTAATTGATTCCTTTATGACAGTCCGCATGAACCTTTCTCTTTCTTCCTCAAACGAAGAGGCCCTTTTAAAAATAGACGCTTTTGAAAACGAACGCAGGTCAGACATTGATTCAAAATGCACAGAAGAAGAAAAAATTATCCTTTCAAATTTCTTTCTGCTGGAAAGGTACAACTATCTTAGGGACGACGCTTCAAACACTGAATCTCTAAAAAAGCAGTTTTCTGCACAGAACGATGTGATTCAGTCCTGGTTTTCTTCCCATAAAAATGAAACTCCAAACAGGTGGCTTTATGTTACCGCAGGAGATGTGGTTTCGGTTTGCATGTCCTTTGACCCTGTTCGCATGGCTTTAAAGTATGGGGTCACAGTAAAAAAGTACTACGAGGAGGCTCTTGCTCAGGACAATAACATGTCTTATGCCCTTACAAACCTCGCCCAGTGGTACTGGTATGCACCCGGCATAACTGGCGGTAGCAAGAAAACCGCCCGTGAACTTTTTAAGAAAGCTCTTGACAGCGCCCACACCGATGCAGAACGATACTTTGCCCTTGTTTTTATGTCGCAGGTTGCCTTTGACGAAAAAAATAAAACTCTTGCCGCCGACTATCTTTCTCAGGCCGACTCTTATGCACCCGGAGGTTCCTATGTAGCCTCTGTTAAAAGCATGAACGAAGCTGGCTACTCTCTCTTTACCTCCCACTCAAGAAAAGCTAACTAGTCTGTTCCCTATGCATGCAACAATGCATCATTGAGTTTTTTCTCCCAATCTGCTATACTAAAAGCAAAATTGATGTCCACAGAGGAAGAAGTATGCTTACATTAAAATTTGGCGGAACTAGCATGGGTTCTGCACGCCGCATTTTAGACAGCGTTGCCATCATGGAAGGCCGCGCAAAAACCGACAAAATTTCTGTCGTTGTAAGTGCTGTCGCAGGCGTATCAAACAAACTTCAGGAAGCCATTGACGGTTGCGTTGCAGGAGGCACTGCCCAAACTTATGTCTCTCAGCTCCGTACGATTCATTCCGACATCTGTTCAGAACTTCGTTCCCAGCTCCCTTCTTTTAAAGACGATGTCGTCATGCAAAAGATTTCTGTCCTTCTTGACGAGCTTACAAACCTTCTTAACGGACTCAACACCTTTGGCGTCTGTCCAGATGTAATTCACTGTCGCATCATGGGCATGGGTGAGCTTATGTGCTGTCCCATTGTCGAGGCTGTTCTTGCTGCAAAAGGCGTTAATGTGCTTTTCCTTGATTCAAGAAAATACATCTTTACCACAGGAGATCAGAAGGAAGGCGACCCCGACTACGCCCGCTGTGCAGAAGCTCTTGCCCAGTATCGTGACGGAACAGCAAGTGCCGCTCAGGTTCTTCTTTTCCCCGGATTTATCTGCTCATGGATTGGCGGAACTGGTGCTTCTCCTGTTATGGGGCTTCTTGGTCGCAATGGTTCTGATTTTTCAGCCGCTATTGTGGGCTCATCCCTTGGTTCTAAGAAAGTAGAATTCTGGACTGATGTAGACGGAATCTATACGGCAGACCCTCGCGTAGTAAAGGATGCAATTCTTGTAAAGGACATGAGTTACGAGGAGGCAATGGAACTTTCTTTCTTTGGAAGCAAGGTTCTTCATCCCAAGACACTTTCTCCTCTTGCTGCAAGGGGCATTGAAGCTTGGAGCCTTAACAGCCAGAATCCTTCTGCTAGGGGAACATGCATTGCAAAAGGTCCCTTTGACAGCGAAAAGGATGCTGGTCCCGTACGGGGAATAAGTTGTCTTAAAAACTGTGCCATGATAAGCGTAAGCGGTTCGGGCATGAAGGGACGCCGGGGTATGGCAGCTCGCATATTCAGTGCAGTAAGTAATGCTGGAATTTCAATTCTCCTTATTACCCAGTCTTCTTCCGAATACACACTTTCTTTCTGCGTAAAGAAAAATGCCGCCGCAAAAGTTCAGGATGTGCTTAAGGCAGAATTCTCCCTTGAAATCACAGGACGCCTCATTAACGAAATAGAAGTGCATGACGACTGTGCCATTGTCTCAATCATTGGTGACGCAATGAAGAAAAAACGAGGAGTTGCAGGAACATTCTTTGACTCTCTTGCAACTCGTGACATAAACATTCTTGCTATTGCTCAGGGCTCAGACGAACGCTCTATTTCTGCAGTAATCAATTCTGCAGACGGAGACACGGCAGTACGCATAGTGCACCAGTTCTTCTTTAATACAGTTCAGTCAATTCAGGTTTATGCATTCGGAGCAGGAACAATCGGCGGAACCATGCTTGACCAAATTGGCGAGCAGCAGAAAGCTCTTCTTGAGCAGGGAATAGACATCCGCGTAATGGCCATTGCAAACATTGACGGAATGATTTTTAATGCTGACGGAATTGAACTTGACGGTTGGCGTGACAAGGTTCGCATTAACGGTAAGAAGACTAACCTTGACGAAATTCTTGACTTTGTCCGCGAAACAAAACCCCTTAATCCTATTTTTGTAGACTGCACAGCAAGTTACGATTTGCCCGAACGCTACATAGACATACTTAAGGCAGGCATGAACATTGCAACTCCCAACAAGCGTGCAAATTCCATGAGCATGGACTTTTACCACAAACTTAGAAAGACTGCAAACGAAATGCATGTGCGCTTCCTTTACGAAACAAATGTTGGTGCTGGACTTCCAATCATTGACACTTTGCAGAACCTCTTTAAATCTGGCGACCGTCTTACAGCCTTTAACGGAATTATGTCTGGCAGCCTAAGCTACATCTTTGGAAAACTTGATGAAGGCAAGAAATTTAGCGAGGCAGTTCTTGAGGCAAAGGAACTGCGCTATACCGAGCCTGATCCCCGTGACGACCTTAAGGGTACCGATGTTGCAAGAAAGGCCCTTATAATTGCTCGTGAGGCAGGAATGGAAATTGAACTTGACGACATAGTTATGAATTCAATCTTCCCCGACAACTTTAGCCTTGAGGGTACTACAGAAGAATTCCTTAAGAAACTTCCCGAACTGGATTCCTACTTTGCAAAGAAAATGGAAGCCCTTAAAAAGGAAAACAAGGTACTCCGCATGGGTGCAAGCATTAAGGATGGAAAAGTTTCTGTTGGCATGTTGGAGGTTGGCCCTGAAGATCCCCTGTACGGAGTAAAAGGCGGCGAAAATGCATTTGTGTTTACAACAGCCCGTTACACTCCCATTCCTCTTACCGTCCGCGGTTATGGAGCGGGAGCAGGTGTTACTGCCGCAGGTGTCTTTGGTGATGTCCTCCGCACTGTAAGCTGGAATGTAACCAACACTTCCAAAAACTAAGGTTCTCTATGGTAATTGTTTTACGGCCCGACATAAGCAGAAAGGAAAAGAGCGACCTTAAGAATTTCCTTACCGAAAAGAAATTTAAAATCAGCGAGGTAAGGGGAGAAGAGGAAACAGTCTTTGCCATTGTCGGAAAACTTTCTCTAGACATCCGTGAAGTTGAACTTTTGCCCGGCGTGGGTAAGGTTATTCCCGTAAGCAATCCCTACAAGCTTGCAAGCCGTAAGTTTAAAAAAGAAGATACAATCGTAACCCTTCCATTTTCTGGTGGAAGCCTCCTTGTGGGGGGAAACCGCCTGTGTGCCATTGCAGGTCCCGGTGCCGTAGAGTCAAAGGAAGGCCTCTTTAACTGCGCAAAGTTTCTGGTGGCATCTGGTGCAAATGTGCTTAGGAGTGCGGCTTTTGTTCAGAATGTTTCCCCCTATGCCTTTTCTGGTGAAGGAAAAAAAGCCCTTGTCTGGCTTAAGGAAGCGGGGCAAAAATACAATGTTCCAGTCTGTACCGAAGTAAGTTCCCCAGAGCAGCTTTCTCTTGCAAAGGATTTTGTAGACATCATTCAGATTGGTCCTGAAAACATGTCCAACACTGAGTTGCTTAAAAAAACGGCAGAACTTTCAAAGCCTGTAATACTCTGTCGTTCCAGAAGTGCCACTGTTGAGGAATTTCTTCTTTCTGCGGAATTCCTTCTTGCAGGCGGCAGTCAGAATGTCATTTTATGCGAAAGCGGAATCCGAACTTTTGAGCAGATGACTCAGAATACTCTTGACCTTTCTGCTGTAGCGCTTTTAAAGGAACTTACCCATCTTCCCGTAATTGTTGATCCCTCCATGGCACTGGGGGTAAGGGACAAGGTTCCCTCCCTGTCGCTAGCTTCTGTTGCATCTGGTGCAGACGGCATTGCGGTTGATGTAAGCCTTAATCCCGAGAAAGCTCTTTTTGGTGGAGCACGCTCTCTGTATCCCGACATGTTTGACAAGCTCATGCATGACATAAGGGCTCTGTCTCCTGTGGTACGCAAGGTTGTGGTAAACAATCCGCCGGTAAAAAAATCTTCAAGGGGAGTGGAAAAAACTTCCGCCTCAAAAACAGAAGTGTGTGTGTATTCAGGTTCTCCAGGAGCATATGCTGAACAGGCTGTAAACCGCTACTTTGACGAAGGTTATGTAAAGGCAAAGCCTGTTGATTCCTTTGCACAAATTTTCCAGACCGTTACAGACTCTAAGGCAAAGTATGGCATGGTACCCATAGAAAATTCCTTGTCAGGTTCCGTCTTTCAGAATTACGACAACTTTCTTCGCTTTGAAGATGTGGACATCGTGGGTGCGGTTACGCTTAACATCCGCCATGCCCTTTTGGGTGTAAAGGGGGCAAGTCTAGAGGATGTAAAGAATGTCTATTCTCATCCTCAGGGATTTTCCCAGTGTAAGCGCTTCCTTGACATGCACAAGAACTGGACCTGCACAGATTCCCTTTCTACGGCAACCGCTGCCAAGACTGTGCAAAAAAAAGCGTCCAAACAGAATGCCGCAATAGCAAGCGCCGTCAACGCTTCCATTTACAAACTGTCTGTTCTTGCGGAAGATATTGCTGACGATTCTGGTAACTTTACTCGCTTTGTGGTAATTTCCCATAACAAGAAAAAACGAAGGGCTTCGGAAGTAAAAAATGCAAATATGGCAAGCTTCCTCTTTAAGATAAAAAATGAACCAGGTGCTCTTTGCCGAGCCCTAAGCGTGTTTGAGTCCTACAAGCTTAACCTTACTCGCCTTGAAAGCCGACCCATTCACGGTGAGCCATGGCGCTACTGGTTTTATGCCGATGCAGACATTCACGATTCTCCTGCAATAAAAAACGGAGAAAGTCCAGTTTCCTTTATAGACACTGTAATCGGTTCGCTTTCGAAGCATGCCGAAGACATAAGGCTGTTGGGTATATATTCAGAAATACGATTCTGATTTAAGATATTTGTGGAGGTAACTTATGGAAAAATATGTTCTTTCAGTTTTGGTAGAAAATCATGCAGGCGTTCTAAGCCGAGTTTCAGGTCTCTTTAGTCGCCGTGGCTACAACATTGACTCTCTTGTAGTCTGCGAAACCGGTGATCCTAAAAAATCCCGCATGACTATTGTTGTTCGTGGAGACGAATACATTCTTGAGCAGATTGAAAAGCAACTTTCAAAACTTGTGGAAGTAATTTCCATTGAGCACTGCGATTCTTCTTCAACCACCCAAAGAGAAATGGCTCTTATAAAGGTTAAGGCCTCTGGAACAAGCCGCTCCGTTATCATAGAGACATGTAACATTTACCGTGCCCACATAATTGATGTTGCGGAAGATTCCTTGATTGTAGAGGCAACAGGTAGCGAAGACAAAATTGCTTCCCTTATAAGGCTTCTTGAACCCTACGGAATTCTTGAACTGCTTAAGTCTGGTCTTGTTGCAATGGACCGTGGTTCAAAAATTATAAAGTAATTTTCCAACTATTTTACTTTGACCCACTGCTCGTCAAAAAATTCCCATGCGTTGTTTTTTAAAAGGACGCTTCCAGTTCTAAATGAAGGCAGCGCAAGGGAAGTTTCTTTATAAGGGGCAAGGTCGTCTCTGGTAACGGCGTCGCTTACCCTTGCAAAATTTATCCTAATGTTAACAGTGTCCCCCTCTGCAAAAATAATTTCAACAGGAAAATACAGAAGCCTTTCTTTTTCGTCCAAACATGCACAACCTATTCTGCATGAAGAGCATGATGCCTTCTTTAGCTCAATGGAATCATCATAAAAAGCCCACAGCGGAAATTCTGGCAGTGCAGAGGTGGCTCCGTGCTTTTTGTTGCAAAGAAAAATAATTTCCTTCTGCAGACCGGCAAGAGAAAATAGAGTGTCCTTGTTTGCTGTAAAGGCTTTCATGGAAAAGAGTATAGAGTAAAATTAAAAAAAAGTGTAGTATGAAGACATGAAACTCAGAATGACTTTTGCTTTTTGTCTTTTTTCAATTTTGCTTTTTTCCTGCAGTAAGGAAGTTCCCGTCTACCTTTCAGGGGAAGCCCTTATACCGCTTTCTGATTCCGCCCGTGCTTCTTCAATAGGTCAGAATACAAAGGGCGACACTCTCTTTTATCGGTTTACCGAAGCTCAAAAGGAAAGCCTTTCAAATGCATCTCTTTCTTCCAAGGGCGTTTCTTTGGTTCTTTCTTTAAAAAAGGATGAGTCCGAAAAAAAAGAAACCCTCACATTCTACACAGGATTTTTATACGAAGAAGATTTTCTGGATGACAGAAAACTTATGGAGAACATGGATGCCCGTTTTCAAGTGTCAGGAGTACTTTCTAAGGAACAGCTTCCTGCTGTTGATGTTGCTTTAAATTTTGAAGTCGGCTCTGTTCCCACAGGATTTTTTGTAAAAGGTGAACCCGGACTAAAACTTCTTTCTGTTTCTTTTTCTGACGCAGTGGTTGGCTATGACAGAAGGGGTGCTGTTCCCCTTTATGCCTTTGGTCCTGACGGTGGCGGAATAGACTTGCGCTCTTCAGGTTTTGATTTTTCTTCCGCAAGAAAAATGTTTCCTGCAAAAAATACTTCCGACTCACTGCTTCCAAAAATCGTAATAGAAAAAGCATCTACACCAGACATTGGAACTTCTTCGGAACAACTCTGCATAAGGGGAGCTTATTCTGGCGAGGAATTTGTAATAAGGTGTTCTCCCGTAAGCGACACATTTACTTTTCAGACTTCTGCATTTGAGTCTTCCTATGGCAGACTTTCATTTTCTTCTCATGGAGAACTTGTTCTGTGTGCGCTTCTTTCTGCAAACGAAAGTCTCCCTGTATCTGCTTCTGGTGGAAAGGTAATTTATCCTCTTGTAAGCGACATTGGACTTCTGTTTGAATATCCTCAGAAAAATTGGCGCACGGAAGACTACGAACTTTTTAGGTGGGAAGAGTTCCCCGATGTGCTTATTTTTGATACTGCAAACTATGATGTGCAAAATCAGTTTTTTACTAGGCTTGCATATTTTGTAGAAAAGACAGGATACAAGGGAACATTTGTAAGCGACAGTTTTATTCTTACAGCTCACGGCTACAATGCTCACGACTACAAGGCTGATGATCTTGCGCGATTCTTTACCAGAGCGGCACAGGAGGGTGTAAGACTTAACAGTCACGAAATTCTTCTTAGAGAAATTCTTATTGCAAACAATGTAATCGTTCAAAGCGGCCCTGATTCTTACAGTGCAGGAAAAGGTTCCGTTATTTCGTTTTCAAAGGAAAGTCCCTCTTACCTTCGCTATCAGTTGCTTGCCCATGAAGGCTGGCACGGCATTTACTTTGGCGATGAAGAATTCCGCGATACAGTGGCCATGTGTTACCTTATGTTTGATTCCGTTTCTATGGATTTTCTTCAGACTTATTGGGAAACATACGAGTCTCTGCAGTATGACCGTAGTGACGAATATCTTATGCGTAACGAGTTTATGGCTTACCACCTTCAGCAGACAGTAGGGCAGATTGCTGACTATTTTACAACCCGTGCAAAGTGGGGCTCAGTTCAGCGTAGTCAAAAGAAAAATGCAGACTATATTGTAAGCACCAATGCAGAAGCCTTTACTGATACGGCCCTCTTTTTAAGTGAATATGCCTTTACTAGATGGGGCCTTGTTGCTGGTCGAGTATGGAACATAAGCCGTTAGAAGTTTACTTTGCTGACAGGTCTATATTGTAAAGTTTTTCCGCTCCTACAGTAGTAGGGGAACCGTGTCCCGGCATGATAACGCAGTTGTCGTTTTGCGAAAGAATCTTTGTGTTTATATTGTTGCGAAGAGTCCGTTCTGCATACTTGCTGCTTGTGCTTCCTATGGTTCCTGCAAACAGGGAGTCGCCCGTGAAAAAAACATTTTCTATGCGGTAAACCATGCTATCGCTGGAATGTCCCGGTAGTGCAAAGTAAGATATGCTTAAACCTGCAACTGAAATTACGCCTTCTCCTCCCAGAACTGTAGACCAGGCTCCGCTAAGTTCGTAGTCTGCCGCATAAACTGTTGGCGTGTAGATTTTTCTTAGGGTGTTAAGTGCGCTTACATGATTCTTGTGGTTGTGGGTAACAAGAACACCTGTAAGTTTATATCCGCCGTCTTCAATCTGAGAAATAAGTTCCGTGGTAATTGTGCTTGGGTCAACAATAAGTGCCTCCATTACATCTGGCGAATCGTTTACCACAAGATATGAGTTTGTAAAATTTTCTCTGCTTAAGTGATAGTAGATTTTCATTCTTTGGTTTCCTCTGATTTTTCTTCTTCGCTTGCAATAAGAAAATTCTTTGTCCTGTCAAAGAGTGCTTCCCTTGTGTTTGACATTTTAAAAGAAACGGCTTCCCTTAAAGACTCGTAAAACACGGTCTTCTTTAGGTTGCAGTTTTTCATTGAAGTGTTCATAAGAATTGCCTTTATAAATTTGCTGTCGTAAAGGTCGCTGTCGTCAAAGCTAGACTGATAGGCCGTAACTCCGTTAAAGTTGTCGTGAATCATATCGCTGCCAGTAAGCAGTGTGTTTATAAATTTTGTTCCAGCAAAGGAACTGAACTGTATGTTGCTCTGCAAAAAAGTGCTGTCTGTAAAAGTGCAGAATCCCAGTACGGACATTCTTATGCGCAGATTTGTTGCATGAATGTTTGCAAAGGTGCAGTACTGAATGTTGCATCCGCAGAAAAATTTATTGCTCAGGTCTATTTCGCTTATGGAAAGGTTTTCTATGTTAAGGTTTATTATCTTGTCGTGAGTTAAAAAATAATTTCTGATTCTAGAAACCGCTTCTGTAGGATCTGGACTGTGCTCCAGACAGAATCCTTCCGTGTCGGTAATTTCTCCATTGTCGTCAATTGCGGAAAGTGCCAGCTTTTTGCAACCCGGGTGCATGCATAAATTCTTCTTGAACATACTTCTACTGTACGCTATTGAAAACATTTAGTCAAATGGCTATGATTGAATCATGTGTTGGAAATGCGGAACCGTAATTGAAGAAAGCGAACCTGTCTCTCGCAGTGCGGAATGTCCTGTCTGTCATGCAGATGTTCATTCTTGTTGTAATTGTCTTTATTATGAACCCGGAAGTCATTACGATTGTCACGAAACAGTTGATTCTTTGGTAAGCGACAAGGAATGCTCAAACTTTTGCGAGCATTTTAAATTGAACCGTTCGGCATCTTCTTCTGATGCGGCGCAAAAACAAGCTGCGGCAAAAAAAGCATTTGACTCATTGTTCACTATATGACCTATGAAAGACTATATTGATTTTGCATTTTTAGACAGCGGAACCGGTGGCATTCCCTACATGCTTGAACTAAAGAAAAAAAGCCCTGACTCTCGCTGTGTATATTTGGGAGACACCGCTCATTTTCCTTATGGAGAAAAAACTTCAGAAGAAATTACTTTCTGTGCTGCAGAAGCCCTTTCCCTTATTGTAAAAAAATGGAATCCTCGGACTATAATCATTGCCTGCAACACCATTAGCGTAACTTCTCTTGCAGACTTAAGGGCACTCTTTCCCAACATTCCCATCGTGGGCACTGTTCCTGCAATAAAACTTGCGGCTTCTGTTACGCACAACAAACGCATAGGACTCCTTGCAACAAATGCAACGGTTAATCATCCATACAATAAAAAACTTATTCAAGATTATGCAAGTGACTGTCATGTTTTTAACCGTGGCGATCCAGATTTAATTGCTTTTATAGAACACGAACTTTTTAACGCAAGTGAAGCAGAAAAGCAAAAAGCAGTTGAACCAGCAGTTTCGTTTTTTTTAGAAAATAAATGTGACACTATTATTTTAGGTTGTACTCATTTTACTCACATAGCAGAAAATATAGCGAGTGTGGCGGGTAGTGGAGTGCAAGTGGTAGACAGTCGAGATGGTGTTGCAAATCAGGCCCTTCGTGTTGAACAAAAACAGATAGCAGTTTCTGTTCAACAGAAAGCAATGTTAGATACTTTGCCACCCGATCAAAGTTTTTTTGTTACTGCCCTGCACAATACAGAAGACGATCGTGAGTATGCTGCCCTCTGTAAAAATGCAGGAATTCCTTGGGGTGGATTAATTACAGACGCTTAGCAATTTCGTCAATAAATTCCCAAGAGTTCAAAATCTGAGTTGCCTTAGGTTCGGCTAAAGCTGCTAAGTCGCCAGTCATAATTCCATCTTCAATTACAGACAGTGTTGCTTTTTCCAGTTTATGTGCAAAGTCTGCAAGGTCTGGAGTGTTGTCAAGTTCTGCACGTTTAGCAAGAGATCCTGTCCAAGCAAAAATAGTTGCAACAGGGTTTGTGCTTGTCTTTTCGCCCTTAAGGTAGCGGTAGTAGTGCTTTTGAACGGTTCCGTGACTTGCTTCAAATTCAAACTCACCGTTGGGAGAAACAAGTACGCTTGTCATCATAGCAAGGCTTCCGCATGCAGAGGCAATCATGTCGCTCATTACATCTCCGTCGTAGTTTTTGCATGCCCACAAGAAGCCACCTTCTGTTTTCATTACGCGAGCAACGGCATCGTCAATGAGTGTGTAAAAGTATTCTAGACCTTTTGCTTCAAACTTAGATTTAAACTCTTGGTCGTAAATGCGCTGGAAAATCGCCTTGAAGTTTCCGTCGTATGTCTTACTGATTGTGTCTTTTGCTCCCAACCATACACTGATGTTCTGTGAAAGTCCGTAGTTAAAGCAACAGCGTGCAAAGCTTTCGATTGAAGCGTCAAGATTGTGGATTCCCTGAATGATTCCCGGTCCCTTCATTTCCATAATGGTCTTGCGGATTTCTTTTCCGTCACTTCCGGTAAAGACAAGTTCTGCCTTTCCTGCAGTGGGTGTTTTAATTTCGCAGTTTTTGTATACATCACCGTAGCCGTGGCGTCCAAGCACTATGGGCTTTTTCCAGCTCTTAACATTTGGATGGATGTTGTTTACAAAAATCGGCGCGCGGAAAATAGTGCCGTCAAGCTCGCCACGCAGAATGGCATTCGGGCTGGGCGTGAGCTTTTTAAGCTTGTATTCTTCCATACGCGCTGCGTTTGAAGTAATTGTTGCGCATTTCACGCCGACGCCAAGGCGCTTAATCGCAGCAGCAGCATCGTAGGTTACTTTGTCATCGCTGTCGTCACGGGCTTTCAAGCCAAGATCGTAATACTCTGTCTTGAGGTCAACAAACGGAGTGAGCAGCTTGTCTTTAATCACCGCCCACAAAACTCTCGTCATTTCATCGCCGTCAAGTTCAGCGATTGCGTTTTTCATCTGAATCTTTGCCATAATGAGAAAAGTATATAGAATAA
>CALCRU010000064.1 GCA_937894335.1 uncultured Treponema sp.
TTAACGGAGGCGGACCGTACATTGTTATTGACAAATACACAGGGGAGGTTATAACAGTTACCCACACGGCTTGAGTAATATGACCTTGGTCACATTCCGTTAGATTTTCCTTGTTTTTAAGTGAATTATATGCTATGCTTGCCGTATATTGGAGGTGTGTTTATGAAAAGTATAAAAGTGCCTGTCCTGCTGTTTGCGGTTCTTGTTTTTTCTTCCTGCGTGGGAAGGGGAGTTGACCCGTCAAAACTGCCTCAGCCCCAAAGTGATTTTGCCATAAGTTATATGGAGCGCATTAGGGCAGGGGATTACGATGCTGCTATATCTATGACTTCCGAGAATGTAAGGAATCAGCTTACACCCCAACTCTTTTCGCAAATGTCTTCTCTTTTTCCAACGGGAACTGTGTATTGCGAGGTAATAGGCTACCAGGCAAGGAAGTTCTTTTCTGCTTCGATTACAGATTCCGGAAACAGGACTAGTTCTTCTGTATGCTCCATTACCGTTGAATACTCTGGGGATGATGGACGCTATGCCGTAGTTTCTGCAAATGTCGATTCGGCAGATGTCATGTCAGTTTCCTATATAAATATAACTCCTACTTCCCTTTCTCAGCGTGAGGTCAACCGTTTTACTCTTAAGGGAAAGTCTCCTACTCATTACATGATTCTTCTTGCCGCTCTGGGAACTGTTATTTTTTCCCTAATTACCTTTATAGTCTGCTGCATGACGAAAGACCTTAAATACAAGGTCATCTTTCTGCTAACAATGTTCATTGGCGTTGGCTTCGTTACCATAAACTGGACAAGTGGCGAGATGTCTGCTCTTAAGTTCTTTATAACGATTCCCCAACTGTATGCCCGTTCAGCAAGTCCCTATTCACCCTGGCAGATTGGCTTTGGAGTGCCTGTTTCGGCCCTGATTTTCTGGTTTACTCGCGGTTCCCTTAAAAAAAAGAGTGACTGAGTTTTTTGCAGGTTGTTTTTACCGTTACCTTATGCATATTTTGTCGTTTTATAGGCGTTCACCCTTTGACAAAGAGGGCTGTCAGTCGTATAATAAAAAAAATGCTTAAGAATCAACCAGTGTATGCCGATATGTAAAGAAGGCTCACCGTGTGTTTTGCATGGGGGCTGCATTGAAGCTAACTGTTATAGGAGATTTGAATGAAAAAGGGCGTGGTTATTTTCGCAGGCGTTGTGGCGCTTGCACTCTGCGTTCCGGCCTTCGCTCAGCCCAGCGCTCGTGCTGTTGAGACGATTGTTATCGATAACTTCGATACGCCGGATGATATGGAATGGACTTGGGATGTTCAGGCAAGTCGCTTTGCAACTGAAGGTTATCCTATCATCAAGACTTTTGAGGGAATTCCAAATTCCCTTCGCCCCTTCCGCAAGAGTTCAGACCCTACGGCTCAGGTTATGGGTGTAAAGGCTGTCTTTGACCGCAAGGGCGACAACTGGTTCGAGGTTTTCCCCGTTGACAGCGAGGGCAATAAGTACGAGATTCCCTTCCTGGGAACAGTTTCTCAGCTTGATCTGTGGGTATGGGGTGCAAACTACCTCTACTACCTTGAGATTCTTGTTCGTGATGCAGACGGTCGTGTGCACACGCTCCCTGCAGGAAACCTTCAGTTTGAAGGATGGCGCGAGATTGTAGTTAAGGTTCCTGGATACATCCGCCAGCATTCAAAGCTCCGCTCAGGTCCTGAGAACATGACATTCGTAGGATTCCGCGTGCGTTCAGACAGCAACGAATTTGTAGACGACTACATGATTTACTTTGACAACTTCAAGTACACTACAAACACGCTTTCTAACATTTATGACGGTTACGACTTGCGCCAGTCCGACTTCGGCGACGATGAAGGCGAAGGCAAATAAGGAAGGTATAAGATGAAGAAATTACACTTTGCAGTTTTTGCAGTAGCTCTTATTACTTGTGGTGCCGCTTTTGCACAGACAAGCAGTCTTTCAGAGCCTGATGCTTCAACTATCGGCAACGACAGTGCTCGCCAGGCTTTGCGCGAAGTTAGTGTTGACCGCTTTGAACGAGAGGGTGCATGGAATACCCACATTTCTTCTGACAACGGCGTTATTTCTGGTCGTCTGTTTGAAGGCTCTCCTCTTGCAAAGGAACCCCTTAACGACGCTTCTGCAGCAGACACCACCGATGAAAAGGTTCTTGGCGTAAAGGTTGAATTCTTCCGCCGCGGAGTAAACTCATTCTTCATTACGGCAGCACGCCCCATTCCTATTGAAGGAATTACAAAGACTGTTTCTGTATGGGTTTGCGGACGCAACATGGGACACAATCTTTGGCTTTTGGTTCAGGACTATAACGGAAACAACTTTGAACTGTGGATGGGCTCCCTTGAGTTCAGTGGATGGAAAAAGATTACCGTTGCAATTCCTCCTTCTTACGATGGAGAGCATGGAATCGTTCAGTCCAGCGTTTACCATGGTGACAAGCCTGGTCTCCGCATTGTAGGATTCCGTGTTGACTGCAATCCTATGGAAGCCAAGGGTTCATTCTATATGTACCTTGACGACCTCCGTGCCGTTACTGACCTGTACGACATGGAAAACCGTGACGAAGATGATATGATGGATAGTTGGTAAAAGTCAGAAAAATCCCATCCGTGTGATTTTTCTTCTGCGAGTTTTCTTACGAAAACTCGCTTTTTTTTTATCTTAGGACTTGACGCGCCCTCCCTTGCGCTGGTACTGGTAGGCTCGGCCTGCTTTTTCTCTTGACAGGAAGCCAGCATGCAGGAAGACCCACAGCATTAGCGAAACTTCGTTACGGGTAAGGCGAGGTTCCTTTTCCCTAAGGAGTGCAAGGCATTCGTCTACGGTAAATTGCCTTATTCCCTTGGGGAGCAGGGTAAGCCAGTCTTTTTTTCCGCAGAATGAGCGACTTGTGCAAATGGAATCCAGTCGCTTTCCTGTCTTAAGCCAGTTCTTTTTCCACCGCCGCCTTTGGTTTGTAGTCTGCACAGGTTCATCCGTTATCTTTCTTTCTTCTGTAACCGTCACTTCCAGAATGTCTATCGTAAGAAGCCTGTTAGCCAAGAGAGGGGCAAGGGCTGTAAGTTCCCCAAAGGCACTGTAAAGGTTTTGCTTTTTTGGGCTTTTTTTTCTTGTAATCTTTCCGTCTGCCTTAAGGGTTTCTATGTATTTTTCCTTTACCAGGGGATACACCACTTTTACACGGCGCTTTTCTTCCATGTAGGCTGTAAGCTTTGGCTTAAGGTGGGCAAGGCTTCCCGTCTGCACTTCCACTATAGAGCCGTCGGGGCGCAGAATGTCTGCAATGTACTGTCTAACTGCTGCTTCGGGTTTGCTTCCCTCTTCCTGTACAAGGTAGAGCGTCTTTATGGCGCGGTGCAAGTCTGTTTCGTTTAGGGTGTTAATCATCATGTTGAATTTTACACATGAAAGCCTCTTTGTAAAGGGGGAGGGCTGTTAGCAATTTGCTCCTTTTTTGCAGTAAAAATCTACGGTATATCTAGCTTCTGAATTCTGTCTACTCCACTATATGTGGTCTAGGCAAATGTATGCTATAAATAAAACTTAGTTTCAAAAAAAAATTTTTAAAAAAAATGCATTTTCGGTGTTTTTTTTAGTTGACATTAGCGAATTTTCGGTTAAAATGGTAATCAAGTGGGAAATAGTGGGGAAAAGTGGTGAGCAGTGGCATGGAAATGCTTATCGGTGAGTACCGCAACACAATGGACGAAAAGGGACGCGTAAGCTTTCCTTCCAAGTTGCGGGCCGTTTTACAACAGAACGAACTCTGGGTAACGCAGGGCCTTGACCACTGTCTCATGCTTTTTACAACTGAAGAATGGACGAAGCTGAAGGAACGAGTAGTTGGTTCAGTTTCGGTATTTGACAAACAAAAACGAGAAGTCTTGCGCAGGTTTATTGGTCCTGCCGCACGCATTGAATTTGACAAGTCAGGTCGCCTTTCTATCCCGCAGAACCTTCGTGACTTTGCCTCTCTTAAGTTGAGCGGTGAGTGCGTAATTCTGGGAATCGACAAGTACATGGAACTTTGGGATTCCGAAGAGTATGCAAAGAACATGGAGGTTTCCGAAGAGTCCTTCCAGCAGGCAGCGTCCAGCATGGGAGACATTCTTTTGTAAGTTTTGATTTTTCAGTTTCATCCTCATAGTCTGATGGGTGCAACAGAAAATACTTTGGAGAAGTGTGGCGGGTAAGAAAAGTGGAAATTGTCCATACGCCGGTGTTGTTGAATGAATGTCTCGAGTACCTTTCGCCAGTAGGTGAGCCGTACGAAAAGAGCGCCTTCATGATTGATTCAACGCTGGGCGAGGGTGGTCACTCTTTTAACTTTTTGCAAAGATATCCGTACTTACACATTCTTGGCGTTGACGCAGATGCACAAATTCAAGAGCGTGCACGCGAACGCCTTGCTCCATTTTCGGATAGAATGCAGTTTTGGTCGGGATGGTTCAATGCCTTGTACGAAGATTATCCTTCTAACCTTCCTTGTCCCAACATAATTCTGTTCGACCTGGGAATAAGCGTGTTTCATTATGAGCGAAGTGGGAGGGGATTTTCTTTTCGCCATGATGAAAAACTTGACATGCGTCTGGATGGTTCTACGGGAACTTCTACTCGTGTTTCGGCGGAAGAAATTGTCAACACTTGGGAAGAGAAACGCCTAGCCGACATGATTTACCTTTATTCCGAGGAAAAATACTCCCGCAGGATTGCGAGTGCCATTGTGGCGGAACGAAATAACGGGAGAATTTCTTCCACCACGGCTCTTGCTGAATTGATTTACAATGCGGTACCGGGAAAATACCGACATGAACCAATTCATCCTGCAACAAGAACTTTTCAGGCCCTGCGCATTGCGGTAAACGGTGAGCTTGAGCGTCTGCCAAAGGCGCTTCACGATGCCTTTAATGTTCTTGAAGTAGGGGGAAAGATGGGTGTCATAACATTCCATTCCCTCGAAGACCGGATTGTAAAAAACTACTTTCGCAATCTGGGAAAACAGTGCGTGTGTCCGCCAGAACAGCCGACCTGTACCTGCGGAGGCGTACCCTGTGCGGAAGTAATAACCCGCAAGCCTGTAGAACCTTCAGAACAGGAAATCTCCCTCAACTCGCCGTCTCGAAGCGCTAAACTTCGTGTGGTAAGAAAATTAAAAGACGCCGGTAAAGACCGAATGTATATAATGTTTTAGGAGGGATGATTTATAAAATGAAAAAAGGTAGCAAAGCACTGAGGATTGTTCTTGTCCTTGCACTTGCCCTTTGTATTCCGGGAGCTCTTGCAGTAGCTGGAATAAGAAGCCGCATGTATTCGGATTTGGTAAAGGATGTTTCTGAACTTGAATCCAGGCAGGAAACTCTTGTTGACGACAACAAGAATCTTATTACAGACATAAGCCTTCTGTCCAGTTCTGACCGCATAGAACGCCTTGCAGAAGAAGAACTTGGTATGAGGCAGGCTGAATCCTCAGAAATTGTACGCGTTCAGATGAAGGGGGCCGAAGATGACAGGTGAGTCGCTTCTTACGCTAGAGGAACTGCTTCCTTGTGTAAAGGGTACCGATGTTTTTGCACGCGGTAAAATCTTTTTTACCATGGTTGCAACAGACAGCCGACAGGTAAAAAAACAGGGGCTTTTTGTTCCCCTTATTGGAACAGCTCAGGACGGACACGATTACATTCCCCAGGCACTTAAAAAAGGAGCCACAGCGGTTTTTATAGCGTCATCAAGCTATTCGGAGCGGAAGGACTATTATGAGCAGCTTGCAGAAAAATATCCTGCAGTTTGCTTTATAAGCGTAAAGAACACCCTTACTGCCTTGCAACAAGCGGCGGCTCTTTATGTAAGCCACTTTCCACGCCTTGCAAGAATTGGTGTTACCGGTTCAAGCGGAAAGACAACCACTAAGGAAATTGCAGCGGCAATCCTTTCCAGAAAATACAATGTTGTTACCAACGAGGGCAACCTTAACAGCGAAACAGGATTGCCCCTTTCTGTGTTTAAAATCCGAGAGGAACACGAGGTAGGCATTTTTGAAATGGGCATGAACCGCGTGGGAGAAATGGCAGAAATTGCTTCTGTCCTTAAACCTCAGTATGCAATAATTACAAACATAGGAACCGCTCACATAGGAATTCTTGGAAGCAGAGAAGCCATTGCCGAAGAGAAGTCTCAAATCTTTAACTACTTTACAAAAGAAAGTGTGGCTGTAATTCCTGCCGATGACGACTTTGCACAGTTTCTAGCCCGTAAGGCAAAGGGAGAAAAAATCTTCTTTGGAGAAAATGTTCCAACTTCTACAGTGCGCTTTGTGCGTGACATGGGTCTTGACGGAACTGAATTTAGCATTGCCGGTCAGAAAGGGGTCCTTAAGCTTCCGGGAATGCACAACTACCGCAACATGCTTGCCGCCATTGCACTTGCTCAGAGCATGGGACTTTCTGCTTCCGAAGTAATTGCTGGAGTTTCCAAACTTAAGGCTGTTTTTGGACGCACAGAAATCCGCAGTGGAACATACACAATTGTTCAGGACTGCTACAATGCAAATCCCGACTCTATGGAAAAAGCAATAGGACTCATTTCGTCTCTTGAAACTACAAAGCGTAAGATTCTTGTTTTGGGAGACATGCTAGAACTTGGCTCTGGTTCAAAGAGGGCTCATTCTTCCATTGGAACAAAGGCTGCAAAGAGTGGTGCTAATGCAGTAGTCTTCATTGGTAACGACATGAAGTCTGCATTTACCGCTGCCTCTAAGTACGATGTAAAGTGCAAGTTTACATACTGTGAAGGTTCTGACGAAAAAGCAATAAAGGCTGCAGTTTCTGCAATAAAGAAAACCGCTCGTGCAGGAGACATCATCCTCCTTAAGGCTTCACGGGGAATGGAACTTGAACGCATTACCGCCATTTTGGAGGGAAAAGCATGAAAGGGTATACCTTCTATGCCGAACGACCTATAGGCAGACAGTACAAAACGGATTTAGGACTCGTTGTTGCTACGCTGCTTTTGTGGGGTCTTGGCATTGTTACCCTTTATACATGCAGCCCGTCTACTGCGGCAAGGCTTCTTCAGGGCGACAAGTATTACTATGTGGTACGCCAACTTATAAGTTCAGCCATTGGATTTGCACTACTTCTTTTCTTTGCGCTTCTTCCTATGGATAAAATCCGCAGTCTGCTTCCTTACTTTGTGCTGGGAGCACTTGTCCTCTGTCTTCTTACATTCATTCCAAAAATCGGTGTAGAAAGAAACGGTGCTCGCCGTTGGATACGCATTGCAGGTCTTGGAACGCTTCAGCCTTCTGAACTTGCAAAGTTTGCGGTAATACTTTTTCTTGCAAACCTCTTTGACAGGCAGAAGGAATCTGGCGAATATGATGATGATGCAAACTCATTTATAAAACCCTTGGGCGGACTTTTGCTTTTTGTAACCGTAGTTTTTGCCCAAAAGGATTTGTCTACAGGAATAATAATTTTTCTTGTGGGTGCAATTTTATTTTTTGTTTCGGGAGCGCGCATTTCCTGGTTCTTCCCTCTTTTCTTCTTGGGAACAATTGCAGGAGGACTTCTTACATTCAAGGAAGAGTACCGTGTGCGCCGTCTGCTAGCTTTTTTCCGTCCAGACGAATTTGCTTCTACAACAGGATTCCAGCTTACCCAGTCAAAGAAGGCCATTGTTTCTGGCGGACTGTGGGGGCAGGGAATGGGAACAGGTCTTGTGCGTACTCCCTACATTCCCGAAGTTTATGCCGACTATATTTTTGCAGGATGGACAGAGGCCATGGGTCTTGTGGGCGTCCTTGCATATTTTGTACTGATAGGATTTTTTGCATGGCGTGCCTACAGAGTTGCCTTTACCACGCCAGACAGATTTTCAGCACTGGGAACATTTGGATGTGCCACGCTGATTTTGATGCAGTCTCTTTTAAACTGTGCCGTCGTATGCGGAGCGGTGCCAACAACAGGCATTCCTCTTCCATTCTTTTCTTTCGGCGGTTCAAGTATAATCGTAACCCTTGCCATGTGTGGCTTTATGCTGAATGCGTCAAGGTGCGAGTCTTCCTTACCAGGTAACACTTATTATGATAATAACGATGATACAGAAAGTTATGAAACGGTGGTAGAATTATGAGCGAACTTGCATATTCCGACTATGAAGACATTTTGGTGGAATCTTCCCGTCCTGCAAAGAAGGATAAAAAAGTTTCCATGCTTAAAGTCATTGTCCTTGTGCTTGCAATCCTTCTTGTATTTGAGGCGATAATATATACCCTTGTTATTCCCTGTATGTCTCCAGTAAAGATTGAATTCCGCGGACTAAAGACACTGTCTGCTGCTGAACTTGGCACCCAGATTACCGGCGGAGTTTCCAGTCCTTGGATGAAGTTTGATACCGCCCGTGCTGTTTCGGTGCTGTCAAATGTTTCTGCAATAGAAACTGTCTCTGTAGACAAGCGGTTTCCCGACAGAGTTGTGGTTCTGGTTAAGGAGCGCGAGGCAGTTGCAAAGACAGTTGTTTCTGTAAATGACCGTTCCATCCCTGTTCAAATTGACCGAAATGGTGTATTATTCACCTCAAGTTCTCTGTCTTATCTGCAGGACTCTTCTGTACCGCTTCTTTCGGGGCTTCCAGTTGATGCGGTTCAGGATGGCATGAGGCTTCCTGCAAAATACAGGACCCTTATGGAGCAGATTGAAGAAATAAGGGAACTTAAGCAGCGATACTTTGCGGCTATTTCTGAAATTCAGGTGGTTCCGAAGGAATACGGTAACTACGAGCTGGTTCTGTACCCCATCCAGACAAAAGTGCGGGTTTTGACCGATCGCTCCTTGAATGAAGAGGCACTTCAGTATATGATGGTGGTGCTTGATGTGGTTAATTCCATAGAGCCGGATGTAGAGGAAATTGACTTGCGGTATGGTTCCGTTTCTTACCGCAGGCGTACAGGCTTTAAGGAGGAGCTGTTTTAACGGTGAGCAGCATAATTGTCGGTCTTGATATAGGTACAACCTACATCAGGGCGGTTATAGGTGAACTTTCTCAGGACGAAGATAAAAACATTGAAATTATCGGTGTCGCAAAAAAGCCTTCTCAGGGGCTTCGTAATGGCGTCATCGTAAACATAGATGCGGCGGCTAGCGTAATCCGTGAGGTTATAGAAGAGGCGGAACTTAGTGCTGGCATTGAGGTTACACAGGTTTACACGGCAATAGGTGGCTCTCAGGTTGAAGGGCTTAACAGTTCGGGTCTTGTAGGCGTTGACCAGAGCGGACACAACCGTTCGCTAGAAATTGACTCTGTGGTAAAGCACAGGGTAATAAAGGCCGCTCAGGCAATTCGTTATTCAGAAGACAAGAGGGAACTTCACATTCTTCCCCAAGACTATATCATAGATGGAACTCCCGGCTACAAGGATCCGCTGGGAATTTCTGGAGTAAGGCTTGAGGTAAAAACCTTGCTCATAATTGCTTCTGTTACCGCATTAAAAAACATAGAACAGTGTGTTACTCGTGCGGAATACTTTCTTGACGGGGTAATGCTTAAAACTCTTGCCGCATCCTACGCTACTGTTCATCAGGAAGAAATGGAACAGGGTTCAATTTTAATAGATCTGGGCGGCGGTACTACAGATGTCATGGTTCTGTCTGGCGGTGCTCCCGTGTTTACCGCTTCCATTCCTGCAGGCGGAAACCTTGTTACCAACGACATTGCAATCGTAAAGAAGATTTCAAACGCAACAGCTGAGCGACTTAAGATTGACTACGGATGCTGTTGGATTACCGGCAACGAGATGAACGAGGAAGTAATCATACCGGGTCTTGGGGGAAGGGCTCCTGAGCAGACAACACGCTTTGACCTTTGTCAGATTATTCAGCCTCGTATGGAAGAAATCTTTACCATGGTGCGTAAGGAAATAGTGCACAAGTCCAACATAAAGGAACTGGGAGGAAACATTGTCCTTACAGGTGGTGGCGCCCTTATGCCGGGAATTGTGGAACTTGCCCAGTCTGTATGGCGGACCGAAAATGTTCGTATTGGAGAAGTTTCTGATCTGGGTGGAGCGGATCAAAGTTACCGTAGCCCTGATTTTGCAACAGTTGTGGGACTTGTTCTTGCAAACAAGGATGAGGTTGCTTCTGGTGGCCGTCATCATAAATCTAAGGAGCCAAAAAACAGCTCTTCAAAAGAGAGTTGGTGGAAGCGGTTTACAAAATCGTTTTTTTAATATGAAACTGTTTTTCTAAAAGGGGATATTTAGAAAAAAAATGGGTCGGGAGGAAACATGTTAGACATTTCTGTAATCAATCAGGGACCGGTAATTAATGCCGCAAGCCCAACAGTGATTAAAATCATTGGATGCGGCGGCGGTGGTTCAAATGCTGTTAATCAGTTAATCGAACAGGGAATCTCAAATGTAGAGTTTGTTGTTCTTAACACTGACTTGCAGGCGCTTAATGCGTCAAAGGCTCAAAACCGTCTTGCTATAGGTCAAAAGCTTACTGGCGGTCTTGGTGCGGGCGGTAACCCTGAAATTGGCGAAAACGCAGCAAAGGAAGATACAGAAGTAATCAAGAACATAGTCAAGGGAACTGACATGGTAATCATTACTGCAGGAATGGGCGGCGGTACGGGAACAGGTTCCGCTCCAATCGTTGCCCAGGTTGCACGAGAAGAAGGCGCCCTTACTATTGCAGTTGTAACCACCCCCTTTGAATTTGAAGGCGAAGTCCGCATGCAGAATGCCGAAAACGGACTTAAGAAACTTAGGGAACAGGTTGACTCCCTCATTGTAGTTCCTAATCAGCAGGTTATGAAATTCTCCAAGGAAAAACTTTCCTTCTTAGATGCCTTCCGCATGGCAGACAGTGTTTTGTGTCAGGGCGTTCAGGGCATTTCCGAAATCATTACGGTTCACGGTCAGGTTAATATTGACTTTGCAGATGTAAAGACTGTAATGAAGGGACAGGGAGAGGCTCTTCTTGGTGTAGGCATTGGCGAAGGAGAAAACCGCGCAGTAGATGCCGCACAAAATGCAATCAGCAACCCCATGCTTGAAAACCGCTCTATAGACGGAGCAAAGAACATACTTGTAAACATTACCGGCCCAGAAGATCTTGCAATGGAAGAAGTGGAAGAAATCGTAAAGAATGTAAGCGCTTCTGCCGCAAAGGGACGCAGTGTATTCTGGGGACAGGCAATCAATCCCGACATGGGCGACAGAATTTCTGTTACCGTAATTGCCACAGGATTTGACACTGTGCAGGAAGTTTCTGCCTCTGAATCTTTTAAGAAAATTGCTCAGGAAGAAAGTTCCGATGTTACCGATTATGGTGACTTTGAAAAAATCCTTCACGGAGGAATTAGCAGAACTTCTGAAGAAAAAGCTTCCGAATTCAGCATGCAGGATTCTTCTGCCGTAAGGGGAACTAACTCAAGCAATCCTGGACTCTTTGACGAAATGGTAAACAAGGGCACCGACATTCCCCACGAAAATGCCGAAGTTTCTTCAAACGGAAAGCAGGCTGGAGTAATTGCATCCAGTCAGTCAAGGCCTTCATGGCTTAAGGATATAGAAGTTCCTGCAGGATTTGAAAACAGAATGGATGACATAAATGTTCCCACTGTTTACCGGGAAAAACTAAAGGGACTTTCCCATTCAATCAAACTGAGTGATGACTAGGAGCATGCAAGAAAGACAGAAACTCCTCAAGCAGTTTTATGCCGACATGCTTCTTGTAGACCGCCACTCAGAACTTACTGCGCAGACCTATCTGTTCAGCACGGAAGAATTTCTTTCTTATCTTGAAGAAAAAAACTTTTCCCTTGAACAGGTGAATGCTCAGGTTCTGGTTTACTATTTGGCACAGCGTAGGACAACATGCGCCGAACTTACGATTGCAAAAGATATTTCTGGCTTGAGGGCATTTGGAGAATTTCTTTTTAGAAAAGGTGTGTGGCCTTCGAACTTTGCCCTTGAACTGGACAAGCCTAAGGTTTCTAGAGCGCTTCCTCGGGTTCTTAGTGTAGAGCAGGTTGATTCTCTTCTTGCCACCATAGATGTTTCAAAGCCTCTTGGCGTTCGGGACAGAGCACTGTACGAGCTTATTTACAGTTGCGGTCTTAGAATTAGCGAGGCTTCGGGACTGCTTGTTTCAAATGTTCACTTTGACGAAAGGCTGATTGTGGTGTGCGGAAAGGGTGACAAGGAGCGCCTTGTTCCCTTTGGAAAAGACGCCGACCAATGGCTTAGAAAATGGCTGTTTGAAATGCGGCCGCTTTTTGTAAGGCAGAAGACAGTACAAGAAGTATTTGTAAACGCCCATGGAGAGCCTCTTTCCCGTAAGGGCATATGGAAGAATTTTCAGACGATGGAAGCAAAGAGCGGAGTAAGTGCCAAGGTGCATACCTTGCGTCATTCCTTTGCAACACATTTGCTCTCTGGTGGTGCGGACTTGCGTAGTGTGCAGGAACTTTTGGGGCACAGCGATCTTGCAACCACGCAGATTTATACTCATATTGATGACGAACAGCTTAGGGAATATCACAGGGGATATTTTCCGGGACATAAAGACGGAGGTTCAAAATGAAGCTTACTGTAAAAATCGCCTTTCTTGCCGCAGGTTTGTGTGTGGCACTGGCATTCTCTTCTTGCGGTGCATCCTACAATTCTGTAAAGCGCATGCAGAAAATGGAGGAGGGTGTTTCTAATCCCACTACCGTAGAGGAACTTAGTGAAGCCATAAAAAAATATGACGAAAGAGCCTTGGACCTTGTTACCACTCAGGAACAGGTAGGCATTTGGTACAAGATTTTGGGCACCCGTTACCTTGACAAAAAGATGTATTCCGAGGCTTTGGAATGCTTTCAGAGGGCCATAGAATACTTTCCTGACAACGCAAACCTCTACTACTATCTTGCCGTAAGCGCAGGATACACTGCCCACAGCGCCCTAGACTATGCTGCAACTGGAACTGCAGAAGCTTCCCTTAAGCAGCAGCGCTACCTTCGCCTTTCCGAGTCTGCCTACCAGAGGGCCCTTACCATAGACCCAAAATACTACAGGGCAATGTACGGCATAGGTGTGCTGTATGTCTTTGAACTTGAGGGCGAGGCTGAAAAGGCCATTCCCTATCTTGAGGAATTCCTTCGCACTCAGACAAAGGACACTAACGGAATGTTCCTTTTGGCAAATGCCTACTGTCAGACGGGAGAACTTCAAAAGGCCGCAGATATATACGACCGCATTATAGACCTTAACTCCAACCCCGACCTTACCGAAAACGCAAGACTGAACAAGCAGGTAGTCCTAGAAGCCCTGTACGCCTCCAACTGACCTCTCCCTTAGGAAAAGAAGACCGTAAGCAGTAAAGCCTGTATGAAAAACGGGTGGTTTTGCGTAAGTTTTTGCAAGTTTGCAGAAAGTGAAGCCCTCGTAAGAGTAAGCGTGGCACAAAATCCGCCTTACACCTCCCTTAGGAAAAGAAAAACTGTAAGCAGTAAAGCCCGTTTTTCATGCAGTCTTAGCCGATTTCCAGCATTTTTCTTTCCCCTTGACGATTTTCCCTCCCCATAATTATCTTTTACTGCATGCAGGAACTAGACGCAGCATTATCCTTGGCCAGCTACCTTACTACCCGTGAAAAGACAGTTTTAAGGAATCGGCTTGACAGTTTAGATACACTTAGTGTACTTTCTATAGAAGAGTTATCGCAGATTGTGGGACGGCCCGTAACGGCTAACTTCTGGAATCCGGCAGTTCTTGCTCACGATGGGATAAGAGTGGTCCATCTGTGCCACAAACTGGGCATAGAAGGAGTTTCCTACAGTGAGCCTAAATATCCGGCACTTCTTAGAGAAACCGTCAACGCCCCCTACATGCTCTACTACAGGGGAAACCTTAACTCTCTGCAGGAAAAGACAGTTTCTGTAGTGGGAAGCCGAAGGGTATGCAGGGAATGCGCTCAGGCTGCCTTTGATTTTGCCAGAGATGCATCTTATGACGGCTGTACTGTGGTAAGCGGCAATGCTTGCGGAATAGACAGTTTTGCCCACAAGGGTGCTCTAGCTTCTTCCAAAGGTGCTACGGTGGCGGTTCTTCCCTGCGGAATAGACAGCATTGTGCCTTCTGCAAACACTACTCTTGCTAGGCACATAATTGAGTCTGGAGGGGCACTGGTAAGCGAATATGCTCCCGGTCTTCCTGTAGAAAAGTGGCGCTTTGTCCAGAGAAACCGAATTATTGCGGCTCTGTCGCCAGTTACTGTGGTTGTGGAAGCTCCAGACGGTAGCGGTGCCCTGATTACTGCCGATTTTGCGGTGGACTTTAACCGTGATGTGGTCTTCCACAGGTCGTGCTTCTGCGAAGAGTCAAAAAAAATCCCCGGAAGAAAAAAACTCCGGGAAAAGAATGTGCGTACTGCCTTATCTTTTATAGAAAGTGGTGCGCCTATAATAGACGGTTACGCCGACATGGTTTCCGTTCTGCAGAGTGCACCGGGAACTAGACAGGCTGAACTTTTTGAATAAACTGTTACATTAAGTGCGAGGTGGAATATGGCTGTAAAGGCAGCAAAAGCAAAGTCTTCAAAGAAAAAGAAGACGCTCATCATAGTGGAATCTCCTGCAAAGGCTAAGACTATCGAGCATTATTTGGGAACTGGTTACACAGTAAAGGCCTCTATGGGTCACCTTATAGACTTGCCCAAAAGCCGCATGGCAATCAATGTGGAAAACAACTTTGAGCCTGAATACATAACCGTTAGGGGTAGGGCAAAACTTTTAAAGGAACTTCAAAAAGATGCAAAAAATTCTTCCCGTGTTCTGCTTGCATCGGATAATGACCGTGAAGGAGAAGCAATTTCTTGGCACTTAAACAAGGCCCTTAAGGACAAGACCGATGCCCCCATTGCAAGAATTGTTTTTAACGAAATTACACCTAACGCAATAAAGGAAGCCGTAAAGGAACCAAGAGAAATTGACGAAGCCAAGGTAAACGCACAAAAGGCTCGCCGCGTTCTTGACAGGCTGGTAGGCTACAACCTTAGCCCCCTCTTGTGGAAGAAGGTAAAAAATGGACTTTCTGCAGGGCGTGTTCAGTCTGTTGCCCTCCGTCTTATTTGTGAGCGTGAAAAGGAAGTAGAAGACTTTATTCCAGAAGAATACTGGAGCCTTGACGCAGACTTTGCAAAGGGAAAGTCAAAATTTACCGCCCAACTTTTCCAGTACAAGGGAGCAAAGCCAGAACTTAAGAGCGAGGCGGATGTAAACAAAATCATAGGCGAAATTCAGAATTCGGAATGCCTTGTAGCAGACATTAAGGAAACCGAAAAAACTGTTCGCCCAAAGGCACCCTTTACTACAAGCAAACTTCAGCAGGCTTCTGCAAACCGTTTGGGCTATACTTCAAGAAAGACCATGCAGATTGCTCAGCAGCTGTACGAAGGCATTCAGATTGGTTCAACCCGAGTAGGTCTTATTACCTACATGCGAACCGACTCTGTGCGCATTTCTCAGACTGCCATTGACGATGTTCGCGGATGGATAGAAAAAAATTACCCTGACGAGCTTCCTCCTGAAAAAATAGAATACGCCTCAGGAAAGGGTGCTCAAGATGCCCACGAAGGAATTAGGCCTACATATATAAGCTACACTCCCGACAGCATTAAAGAATACCTTACTAGAGACCAGCTTCGACTATATTCAATCATCTGGGAACGCTTTGTTTCTAGCCAGATGAAAAACGCAAAGACAAAGACTCAGAGCGTGGACATTACTGCAGGAGATGCAGTCTTTAGGGTAAGCGCCTCCAAACTGTCAGAAAAGGGATTTTATAATGTTATAAAGACCCTTTCTTCAAAGGATGAGGTTACAGGAAGCCTGCCTTCGCTAAAGGTAGGAGAAAAACTCAGTTCAGGAAAATTCTATCCCGAGCAGCACTTTACTCAGGGACCAGCCCGCTACACAGATGCTTCAATCGTAAAGACTTTGGAAGAAAAGGGAATAGGACGACCTTCAACCTATGCACCAATAATCAGCGTGCTTTTGGACCGCTATTATGTTACCCGAAGCAACAAGCAACTTGTTCCCACTCAGCTTGGAAAGATAATCTGCACTATTTTGGTAGACTCTTTCCCAGAGGTAATCAACGAGAAGTTTACCTCGGAAGTAGAAAACGATCTTGACAAGGTTGAGCAGAACACCCTCGTATGGAACACCATGATAGGTGATTTTTACGGACCGTTTAAAAAACGAGTGGAAGAAGTTAACGAAAAGACAGAAAGCATAAAGGGTACCCTTGACGAAAAGACCGATCAGGTTTGCGAAAAGTGCGGTAAGCCCATGGTAAAAAAACTTGGACGATTCGGCTACTTCCTTGCTTGCTCAGGATTCCCGGAGTGCCACAATACAAAGAGCATTCCTCTGGCAAAGTGTCCCCGTCCTGGCTGTAACGGCTCCATTGTGGCGCGAAAGACAAAGGGTAGGGGTAAGGAATTCTACGGCTGCACTAACTACCCCCAGTGCGACTTTATTACCCACTTTAAGCCCATAGATGTTTACTGTCCCAAGTGCGGATGGTTCCTTGTTGAAAAGTACGACAAGAAGAACGGCTCCTACAAGAGCTGCATAAATCCTGAATGCGACTACCTGCACTCTGCCGACGAGGCGATTGCTGCAGAAGCCGCTGGTGCCTTTGCAGACGCAAATGCCAAAGACAAGGCTCTGAATGGCTAAAGAAGATTTTTTTGACCGGGCCGAAAAAGGTTCTTCCTTTTCTTCTGCCCTGTCTGTTGCAGCCGCATCTTTTCCTGCCAACACTCCCGTTACGCTAGACGACTGTGCCGCAGAATATCTTCTTTACATAGAAACTGTACGGGGCCTTTCTGCAAACTGCGTAACTGGCTACAGGGAAGACCTTTCCCACCTGTCACGCATGGTTGGGGGAACTGCAAAAATAACTGACATAGGTTCCGAAGACCTTCGCATGTGCATTGGCGAGCTTAGCAGAAGAAAGTATTCCTCAGCCTCAATAAATCGTTTTATTGCTGCTGTAAGGGGTCTTTTTGCCTACTGTAGAAAATTCCGCTACATAGAGCAGAATCCGGCACTGGAACTTAAGACAGTAAAAATGCCCAAACACCTTCCCAAGTTTATGACTCAGGGTGAGGTTGACCTTATGTGCGCCTCTCCCCAAAAAAAGGAACTTCTTTGGAAAAGCCGAGATACTGCCATTTTTGAAATGCTGTATTCTTCGGGTTGCCGTGTAAGCGAACTTGCCTCCCTTACATTCATGGATTTTTCTTCGGGATACGAAAGTGCCATTGTTACCGGAAAGGGAAGCAAGGACAGACGGGTGTATTTTTCTCCAGACGCAGTTAAGGCTCTAAACGAATATCTTGGAGAGCGAAAGGCAAAGTTTCCCCAGACCATGCAGGGAGGGGGAGCCTTTGTAAAGCAGGTTTTTATCAATCAAAAGGGAAGTCCTCTTACTCCTCACGGAATATGGTTTATTGTTTCCCGTTACAGCGGAATTGAGGGAACAAATCGTCCTGTCTCTCCCCATGCATTTAGGCATACATTTGCCACTGGTATGCTGGCTGAAGGAGCCGACATCCGCATGGTGCAGGAAATGCTTGGTCACTCTAGCATAAGCACCACCCAGCGCTACACCCATGTTACCAAGGAACGCCTTAAAGAAGTTTACAATCAGGCTTTTCCCCATTCAGGTAAGGAAGACTGAAACGCTTTTCCCCCTATGCGATTTTGATTTTTTTGTGTATATTTGAATATATTCTATTGGGGTAAAATTATGGAACAAGGTGAAAAAATAAGAAGTACGACTGTTATTGCCGTAAAAAAAGACGGAAAAGTCGCCATGGCCGGTGACGGTCAGGTTACTATGGGAAACACGGTCATGAAGGGTAACGCTCGCAAGGTAAGGCGCATTTATGACGGAAAAGTTCTTACGGGATTTGCAGGAGCAACTGCAGACGCCTTTACCCTGTTTGACAAGTTTGAGGCCCGTCTTAAGGAATTTAACGGAGACCTTACCAGATCGGCGGTGGAACTGGCAAAGGCATGGCGCACTGACCGCACCATGAGCAAACTGGATGCCCTTCTGCTTGTAGCTGATTCTAGCAAGATTCTTCTCATAAGCGGTTCTGGAGATGTAATAGAACCTGAAAACGACATTCTTGCAATAGGTTCAGGCGGAAACTACGCTTATGCTGCTGCCCTGGCCTACATGGAGTCTAGCAACTATTCCGCAAAGGAAATTGCCGAAAAATCTCTTAGCATAGCTGGAAACATCTGTATTTATACAAACTCACACATAACCGTAGAGGAGCTTTAATCATGGAATCCAAGGACACTTTACCAGAAGGACTTACCCCCTCGCAGATTGTAGAAAATCTTGACTCCTACATAATCGGTCAGGCCCGTGCAAAGCGTCATGTGGCAGTGGCACTGCGAAACAGACAGAGGCGCATAAAGTTACCGGAAGAAATCCGTGACGAAGTTGCACCAAAAAACATACTGATGATAGGACCCACAGGTGTAGGAAAAACCGAAATTGCCCGTCGTCTTGCTAAACTGTGCGGAGCGCCCTTTCTTAAGGTAGAGGCAACTAAGTATACCGAAGTAGGATATGTGGGGCGTGATGTGGAAAGCATGGTTCGGGACCTTATGGCTGTAGGCTACACTATGGTAAAGGCGGAACTTCAGGAACAGCTTCGTGCAAAGGCAGAGCCACAGGTAGAGGAAGACTTGCTTGACCTTCTTTTGCCTGGAACTTCCACAAAGAAAAAAGAAAAAGCACCAGCCAAGCCCAACATTCGCATAATGGGAAGCATCTTTGGCGAAGGAAGTCCTGTTCAGGGAAGCGTAATCCGTATAGACAAGCCCATAGAGCAGAAGGAGGGTGCAGAGGAGCAGCCTTCTGAGTCAGACTCTCAGAACTCTCAGATGGAACAGAATGCAGATTCTGCTTCAGAACAGAATGGAGAAAAGACAGAAGCGGACAATCCTACAAGAGAAAAATTTAGGCAGATGCTTAGGGAAGGAAAACTGGAAGACCGTCCCGTGGAACTTACTGTGCATCAGACTCCCCATTTTGACGGCATGAGCATGATGAGCGGTTCTCCAGAAGACATGGAACAGAGCATAAGTAGCCTGCAGGAAATGTTCAGCGGTGGACGCTCCAGAAGAAAGACCGTTACTGTAAGGGAAGCTCGTCAGATTCTGATGGAGGAAAACCTTGAAAGTCTTACTGACCGTGACAAGGTTGCAGACGAGGCTCGTCGCAGGGTAGAGCAGAGCGGAATAATTTTTATTGACGAGATAGACAAAATTGCTGTACACGGAGAAAGCCGAGGACAGGATGTAAGCCGTGAAGGTGTTCAGCGCGACATTCTTCCTATTGTGGAAGGCAGCAATGTAAACACAAAGTGGGGCGTTGTAAACACAACCCACATTCTATTTATTGGAGCGGGAGCATTTTCTGTTGCCGCACCCAGCGACCTTATTCCCGAACTTCAGGGCCGCTTCCCCCTTCGCGTAGAACTGGAGGCCCTTAGCAAAGATGACTTTAAGCGGATTCTTACGGAACCAAAGAATGCCCTTGTGCGTCAGTACGAAGCCCTTTTGGCAACAGAGGGTCTAACCCTTACATTCTCTGATGAGGCGATTGACAGGATGGCATTTATTGCGGAAGATGTGAACTCCCGTGCCGAAAACATTGGTGCCCGTCGCCTGCACACGATTATGGAAACCGTACTGGAAGAGCTTAGCTTTGACGCAGACAAGCACAGGGGCGAAACCATAACCATAGACCGCTCCTATGTAGATGAAAAACTTAAAGACATTGTGCAGGATCAGGATTTGGAAAAATACATACTTTGAAAATTGCATCCTTGCAATTTTCAAAGTGCGAGTTTTTGCTTGGCCAAAAACTCGCTTACGCATCTGTTAAGAGTCTTCCGCAACATCCGTGTTGCTCCCTTTGGAGAGTTGCGATTTTTACAATGCGAGATTTTACATCAGCAAAATCTCGCTTACCCATGTGATAAGAACCTGTCGCAACATCCGTGTTGCTCCCTTTGGAGAGTTGCGATTTTTACAATAATTCATGTGATAAGAGTCTGCCGCGCCGTCCTTGAGAGATGTGAGATTTGCAAACCATTGCTTTTGTGCTATACTTTGTGCATGGAGATAAGAGACCCTCAGTTTGACGGAGGAAGGCCTTTTGACTTTGGTAAGACTTCCGCTGACTATGCAAAGTTCCGCGACATTTATCCTGACGAGTTTTACAAAAAGCTTACGGGGCTAAACCTTGGAACAGAGAATCAGACTGTCCTTGACTTGGGAACAGGCACAGGTGTTCTGCCAAGAAACATGTACAGGTATGGCGCAAAGTGGACTGGAGCCGACATTTCTCAGAATCAGATTGAATATGCAAAGAAACTGTCCGTAGAAAAAGGCATGAACATCCGCTATGTCTGCTCCTCCGCAGAAGACCTAGACTTTCCTCCAGAAACTTTTGATGTGGTAACTGCATGCCAGTGCTTTGGCTACTTTGACAAGAAAAAAGTCCTTCCAAAAATACACGAACTCCTTAAGACAGGCGGACACTTTGCAGTCCTCTTTATGGCTTGGCTCCCAAAAGAAGACAAAATCGCCGCAAAAACCGAAGAACTTGTCCTAAAATACAATCCCCACTGGACGGGCGCAAACATGACTCGCTATCCGGTAAACGAGCCTGACTGGGCCAAGGGTTATTTTACTCTTTCCCATGCAGAAGCCTTTGACATTCCCGTAACATTTACAAGGGAAACTTGGCACGGAAGAATCCGCTCTTGTAGGGGAATTGGTGCCTCCTCCCTTACTCCTCAGGAAATTAGCTTGTGGGAAAAAGAACATCTTGAATATCTTAAAACTGTTCCCCAGCAGTTTAAAATCCTCCATTACGCCACCATTTTAGACTTAAAAAAAGCATAAGGTCTTAATCCCCCTGTAAAAAAGGCTAAACTTCTTTTTTCCCTTTCCGAAAATCAAAGTATGGGAATGAATAGTTTTGTAAACAATGTAGAACTTCTTCACAAGGCTCTTGATGTAAGCACTCTGCGCTATCAGGTTGCGTCAAACAACCTTGCAAACAGCGAAACGCCTAATTACAAGAAGCAGTATGTTAACTTTGAAAGCGAACTTGCCCGGGCATTTAAAAGCCGTGACAACGACAGCGAAGCTTTCCACATGACTGTTACTGACGAAAGGCACATTCCCAGCGCTCAGCCAAAAGACTGGCGAGAAGTAGAGCCTCGCAGGGTAACGGACTACCTTACAACGGCAAAGGCAAACGGAAACAATGTTGACGCCGAAGAAGAGGCGATGAATGTTGTTCAGATACAGATGCAGTATGAACTTTTGACTAGAATGATGAACTTTGAGTTTTCTCAGGTCAAGACTGCAATGCAGAAATTAGGCTAAAGGAGTAGCATATGGGACTTTTTACTAGCATTAACATAGCGGCATCAGGAATGAGCATGGAGCGCACCCGACAGGATGTAATAAGCAGCAACATTGCCAATGCCAGCACGACTCGCACTCAGGAAGGCGGTCCCTACCGTAAAAAGACTGTAGTTGTGGAACCCATCGCTTCAGAATATCCCGTATTCCGCTCACCCTTTACGCTTTCCACCCACGACAATGGACCCGGAAGCGGTGTTCGCGTTAAGGAAATTGTTTCAGATACTACTCAGGGACGCATGGTGTACGATCCCGGTCATCCTGATGCAATTCTTTCAGGACCCTACAAAGGCTATGTGGAATATCCAAATGTAAACATTGTAAACGAAATGGTTGACATGATTAGTGCCAGCCGCGCTTACGAGGCAAATGCATCGGTAATTCAGGGAAGCAAGGAAATGTTTTCAGCCGCCCTGCAAATTGGCTCTTGACAGTAAATAGTAACTGTTATACTTTTTGAGGTGGGGAATGGGCTGTCTTGAGCAGCCAGTAATTTTGGGAGGAATTACACATGAACTTAAACTATCTTACAAGTACAATGCAACTTGCCCGTACCGATCCTGCCCACATAGGAACGGCACCTCTTTCTGGCACCAAAACCGAAAAACTGTCGGACACCGCCGGCTCAAAAAATAAGTCAGAATTTGAAAACTACCTTCTTACTGCAATAGAAGAAATGAATTCTCAGCAGCTAGAAAACAGCAGGCTTTCTGAAAAAATCCTTACAAATCCGGATGATATAGATATTCAAGATGTTACCACGGCAATGGCAAAGGCCCAAATGTCCCTCTCTCTGGCTCAGACCGTAATAGACCGCCTTATAAGCGGCTGGAACGAGCTGTCTACCCCAAGATGATAAAGTAACGCCCCAAAGAAAAAAAACACTTTACAAACTCTACATTATATGTTATACTGGTGTAAAATTTGGGGCAAAAAATGCACTTCTGATTATGATGGGTTTTTGGAAGTTCATTCCCAGATTCGCCTTTATGCTGTATCGGGAAATGCAGCGTAAGGAATTCTCTGTTAGTTCGTTCTCGGGAGGGGAAGATGAACGAATGGTTTAAAAAAACTGTTGCACATTTAAAGGAACTTTGGCAGAAGTGGAGCCTTGTACAGAAGATTATTCTGGCAGGAATTGTCGTTGTAATCATTGTGGCGATTGTTCTTCTTGCTTCTCTTTCTTCGCGTCCTGATACCGTAAGACTTTACAGCCAGCCCGTTACAGATGACGCCCAACTTGCAAAAATCGTAAGTCGACTCGAAAAAGACAATGTGGATGTGTATGTCTCTAACGATGGATACATTTCTGTAAAGGATAAGGCAACCGCAGCCCACTACCGTCCAATCCTTATTGCTGAAGGTCTTGAGCCCAGTAATGTGGATGTCTATTCGCTTTTGGATACAACTTCTTGGTCAAGAAATGACTTTGACGACAGAACAAAGTGGCTACGCGTAACTCAGTCAGCCCTTAAGGAACACCTTGAGCAGCTTTCTGGAATTGCCCGAGCAGAAGTTCGCCTTGTGCTTCCAGAAGAAACTCTTTTCCGCAGCGAGCAGAATCCTGTAAGCGCAAGTGTAATCCTTTATGCCGAACCAAACTCTGATGTGCTTCAGAAAAGTTCCCAGGTAAAGGGAATTCAGCACCTTATTCTTACAAGTGTTGAAGGTCTTACCGAAGAAAACCTTTCAATCGTTGACGGTTCTACAAATGTAGAAATAAACGACTGGGATGGAATGGCCGAAGCCGACCGAATTAGCAACATACAGAAGCAGCAGCGCCTTATACTTAAACTTGAAACCCAGTATTCAAGTCAGGTTCTTGACGCCCTGCAGGCAATTTATACTCCCGACCGTGTCCGCATTGCAAACATGAAGATTGACATGGACATGTCCGAAAAACAGAATACAGAACTTAAGTACACTCCTTTTGTAATGAAGGAGGACAATCCCAATACAGTTTACGACGACAGTGACATCCGTGAGTCAGCCCTGCTTTCGGAAGAGTCTGTTGACATTAAGGAAACTGGAACTGGCTACAATCCCGAGGGACCTGCAGGAACAAGTGGTCAGAATCCGCCTGTATATTCCGACATGTCAAATGTGATTACGGAAACAACTCAGCAGGGAACAAAGAAAAACTATGCAATCGGTCAGATAAATTCTTCCACAGTGGAAAGCCCCTCTATTGACCGCATTACAGTTTCTGTTAATGTGGACGGAACATGGCGTAAGGTTGTGGACGAAAAGGGCAACTATGTAATGTCTTCCACAGGCAAAGGATTTGAACGCTCCTACACTCCTGTGTCAGAAGAAGATCTTGCCCAAATTACCCGACTTGTACAGGGGGCTGTAGGTTACAACAAGGACAGGGGTGATGTTGTTACCGTAACAAACATTGCCTTTAACCGACAGGCTGAATTTGATGCCGAAGACGAGGCCTATCTTAAGGCTCAGAATACACGCCGCACGATACTGTTTGCATTGATTGGCGTTGCGGCAGTGCTCATTATATTCATACTTGTGCGCTTTATTTCTCGCGAACTTGAAAGACGCCGTCGCCTCAAGGAAGAGGAACTGCTCAGAAAGCAGCAGGCAGAAAGAGAACAGGCACTTTGGGACGCAAAGGAACAGGGTGTGGAAGTTACCATGTCTGTCGAAGAAAGGCGTCGTGCAGAACTTCAGGAAAATGCAATCGCACTTGCAAAGGAGCACCCCGAAGACGTGGCAATGCTTATCCGTACTTGGCTTATGGAGGAATAGGAAATGGCAGACGCAGCAGCAGCGACAGCATCAGCATCAGCAGACAAAGGCGCTTCTGGTTCTGGAGGTCATTCTGGCGGACGCAAGAAGGGCGGTGCAAAGGACTATAAGAGCCTTACCGGTCGTCAGAAGGCGGCCATCTTCCTTGTTTCGTTGGGAAGCGATGTTTCTTCCGAAATAATGAAGCATCTTCGCGAAGACGAAGTGGAAACCCTTACCTTTGAAATTGCACGCCTGGAAACAATTGACGCAGATTTTAAGGATCAAGTTCTTGAGGAATTTCAGGAACTTATGCAGGCACAGAACTTCATTACCTCTGGTGGTATTGACTATGCCCGTGAACTTTTGGAAAAATCTTTGGGAAGCCAGAAGGCAATCGACATCATTAACCGTCTTACTTCTAGCCTTCAAGTTCGTCCCTTCGACTTTATTCGCCGTACAGACCCTGCACATCTTTTAAACTTTGTTCAGCAGGAATATCCTCAGACAATCGCACTTATTTTGGCTTACCTTGAGCCTGCAAAAGCTGCGGTAATTTTGCAGAACCTTCCTCCAGAAATTCAGCCGGAAGTTTCAAAGCGTCTTGCTACAATGGACCGAACTTCTCCAGATGTTCTGCGTGAGGTTGAGCGTGTTCTTGAAAAGAAACTGTCCACACTGTCAAGCGAAGACTACACTGCAGCAGGTGGTGTTGACTCCATCGTTGAAATTCTTAACCTTGTTGACCGTTCTTCTGAAAAGTCCATTATCGAAACTTTGGAAGAAGACGATCCAGAACTTGCGGAAGAAATCAAAAAGCGAATGTTCGTTTTCGAAGACATTGTTATGCTGGACGACCGTGCCATTCAGAAGGTTCTTCGCGAAGTGGACCAGCAGGAACTTGCAAAGGCCCTCAAAAGTGTGGATGCCGAAGTTCAGGACAAAATTTTCCGCAACATGTCAAAGCGTGCCGCAGGTATGCTTAAGGAAGATATGGAATTCATGGGCCCAGTCCGCTTAAAGGATGTTGAAGAAGCCCAGCAGAAAATCGTTTCTACAATCCGCCGCCTGGAAGACTCTGGAGAAGTTGTAATCGCCCGCGGAGGAGACGATGAGATGATTGTCTGATATAAAATCATTTCTCCGCAGAGAAACATTTGTCTGCAAAGAGTATGCGGGCGATCTTGCCCTGCGGAGGAGACGATGAGATGATTGTCTGATATAAAATCATTTCTCCGCAGAGAAACATTTGTCTGCAAAGAGTATGCGGGCGATCTTGCCCTGCGG